>NZ_JARQTO010000010.1:0-88094 GCF_029577735.1 Exercitatus varius
CGGTACCGTTTTGACCTGCTGCCACATTGGTAATGGTCTTATTGCCGGCATTAATACCGTCTTCACTTACCACTACATCACCCGCATTGAAAGTCGTTGCATTCACAGTAGTAAACGTGACGTTATCCGCCGTGGCAATCGCAATTCCTGTCGCAGATGGCGTTAACACGATGTTTTTACCTGAGGTAAAGTTCGCATTATTGTCATCTTTATTCAGCGTCTGAGCAAGCTTACCGTCCGCACTGGTGGTTAACGTTTGGATGGCAGTATCCGCTTTACCCAATGAATCTTTCGCTTTGTCACTTAAATCCACTGAAACATTGGTGCCGTCTAATGTTGTGACGATACCTGATATATTCGCGCTATCCGCATTCGCCGAACCTTTCACCGCTACCGTGCCGTTATCCGGAACATCAGCAGTATTCGTACCATCTGAAATATTCCAGTTGTATGCACTTGCAGAGATAGTCTGGTTCAACTGGTCTAAGTTAACCGCATCGGTACCATTAGTACCTGTTGCTACATTGGTAATTTTTTGGCTACCCGCATCAATACCATTACTATTGATAGTCACAGGACCCGCAGTCAACGTACTTGTATTAATACTATTGAAGCTCACATCATCAGCGGTTGCTACGGTGATGTCTTTGTCCGTACGGGTAATCTTGATGTTTTTACCATCTTTAAACTGTACGGTATCTCCCGGTGCTACTTTAGTTGCGGTATCGCCGTTTGTTTGAACATTCCAACCGGTATTAGCTACGTCAGAAACGTTTTTGATTGCATCGTGAATCGTGGTTTCACCCGTACCGCCAATATCAGTAAATGTAACATTACCGTTAGAATCAACCGCCGCATTACCACCGAAATTATTCACCACGGAGTTTGCCACATTGCCTAACACTCGGTTAGTTGCATAAAGCTGGCTACCGTTGATGGCATCGGTTGAAGTTGCAGAGATATTACCCGGTGCGACATATTTAATTTGTCGTTCCTGACCGGCAGAACCGACGCTCACATAGTCACCCGCCGCAACATTACCGGCGCCGGCAAAATCTGAATAGGTCAGATTGTTAACCGTTGCCGCTGTTTCGGTAGTTGCCGTTGCCGCTGCGGAATTATTACCTAATACAACCGATCCTTCGGTACTCACATTAATGTTATTACCTAATGCTGTGGTGTTAGCACCGGTTACACTAGAGTTATAGCCGATAACCGTTGCACCGTCTGCACCCGCCGTTGCATTTGAACCTACCGCTGTCGCCGCTGATTCCGTTGCATTTGCACCCGCACCAAGGGCTGTTGTCCATTGTGCGGTGGCTTGTGCGTTAGAGCCCAGACCTGTTGCATAATCACCGGTCGCCTTGGCGGAAATACCCATTGCCATTGACCAAGTATTACTTGCTACGGAATTAGTTCCCACAGCAATACTGTAAGAGCCGGTCGATTGCGCATTATTACCGATAGCAATCACGCTGTCATTGCTACTTGACGTTGCATTTGCGTTATTACCGATAGCAATCGCCGCCGCGCTATTAGCCTTCGTACCCTGGCCGATCGCCGTAGCATTATCGCCGGAAGCCGTTGCATTTGCCCCCGCCGCCATTGCATTTGCACCGGTTGCGCCGTCGTTC
This sequence comes from Exercitatus varius, assembly GCF_029577735.1. NCBI lineage: Bacteria > Pseudomonadati > Pseudomonadota > Gammaproteobacteria > Pasteurellales > Pasteurellaceae > Exercitatus > Exercitatus varius. The sequence goes on from NZ_JARQTO010000010.1 coordinate 1,635, forward strand.
TTACGGTTGCCGGTTGCGGTTGAATTTACAGAATAGTAACGGGTAGTATTCGCTTCCAACTGCGCCACATTCACCGCATCCGTTGCGTTAGTTCCCGCCGTCACATTGGTGATGGCGTGGTTGCCCGCATCGATACCGGCGCTGTTGATAGTCACATCGCCCGCTTTGAAGGTGTCGTTGACCGTTACATTACCCACAGCAATGCTGTCGGCTAACGTCAGTTTTACTCCGTCCGTCACCGTGCTAACCACCAGATTGCTGTCTGAGGTTACATTGATAGTGCTACCCAAAGCGAAATTGTTCGCTTTGGTACCGTTACCGAAGTTAATGCCTTTGTTGATGGCATTAGTATTGTTGGTAATGTTATTCGCATTATTGGTAATATTCTGCGCATTATTCGCCACGTTCGTATTGGTGGCGTTTAACTGACTTAAATTCACCGCATCGCTGTCTTGCGTACCGTTCGCGACATTAGTTACCGTTTTGCCGCCCGCGTTGATGCCGTTGCTGCTGATGCTGACATCACCTGCGTTGAAGGTGCTGGCATTTACCGTATTGAACGTGACGTTCTCTTTGGTCGCAATCTTAATACCGCCCTGTCCGTCATCAGTCAGACTGATATTGTCACCGCTTACAAAGTTCGCTTTGTTGTCCGCTTTGTTCAGGGTTTTCACATCCTTACCGTCGATCTGCGTTACCACGGACTGCAACGCGCTGGTAGCGTTCGTTACTGCGTTTTTCAGCTTGTCTGTTGCCGCCACTTCGATTTTACCTGCAGAGGCGGTGGTGTTGATTAAGTCTCCGTCACCGTTTACCGTCAGGGTTTCACCCAGTTTGCGTTCCGTCGCCGTACCGCTGTCCGCCCCAAAGGTGATACCTTTGTTGTTTACGGTGGTATTAGCGTCCACGCCTTGCTGGATGTCAGACTTGGTTTGTTCGCTTAAATCGACAGATACATTGGTGCCGTCAAGTGCGGTCACAATTCCGGCCGTTTTTGCGCTGTCTGCATTGGCCGAACCTTTGATCGCCACGGTGCTGTTATCCGCGACCGCATTGCTGGTCGTACCGTCAGACAGATTCCAGTTGTAGGAGTTGTCACCGATATATTTTTCCAATTGACCTAAGTTCACCGCATCTGTTGCGTTAGTTCCCGCCGTTACATTGGTGATGGCGTGGTTGCCCGCATCAATACCGGCGCTGTTGATGGTCACGTCACCTGCTTTGAAGGTGTCGTTGACCGTTACATTACTTACCGCAATGCTGTCCGCTAATGCCAGTTCAACCCCGTCTGCTACCGTCTTCACAACCAGATTGCTGTCGGACGGCTTCACGTTGATAGTGCTACCCAAAGCAAAGTTGTTCGCACTGGTGCCGTTACCGAAGTTAATCCCTTTGTTGATGGCATTAGTATTGTTGGTAATATTCTGCGCATTATTCGTCACGTTCGCATTGGTTGCGTTTAACTGACTGAAGTTCACCGCATCGCTGTCTTTTGTACCGTTCGCGACATTGGTAATCGTGTGGTTGCCCGCATTAATACCGTTGTTGTTGATGGTGACATCACCCGCGTTGAAGGTGCTGGCGTTTACCGTATTGAACGTGACGTTCTCCGCCGTCGATACGCTAATATTGCCATTTGCGTCCGCGCTCACCACCGTATTGGTGCCGTTTACAAAGTTCACCGTGTTGCTGGTTTGATTCACCACTTTCGCTTCCGCGCCGTTTACTTGCGCCGTCCAGCTTTGTAACGCGCTATCCGCTTTCGTCAATGAGTCTTTCGCAGACTGACTTAAGTCTACTGCATAGTTGCGGGTATGATTTCCCGCGTCTGTCTTCGTGACCGTCACTTTATCCGAACCGTTACTTACCGTGGACGTATTGGCGTTCACTGTGTACACCGTGCCGTTCGCATCCGAGGTTGATGTAACTTCCGTATTATCGCCCGATTTCACTTGCGACTTGCTGGCATTTAATTGACCTAAGTTCACCGCATCCGTTGCGTTAGTTCCCGCCGTCACATTGGTGATAGTGTGGTTGCCCGCATCAATACCGCTGTTGTTAATGGTCACATCGCCCGCTTTGAAGGTGTTATTCACCGTGACGTTATCTACGGCAATACTGCTATTCAAGGCGAACGCAATCGCATTATCAGTCACTGTCGTGATAATGTTGCTGTCACCATTGTAATTAACCGTCTCACCTAACTGAACGTTATCATCGTTACCATTATCCGCACCGATGTTAAAGCCTTTGTTCACCGTAGTATTGGCATTCACACCTTGTTGGATGTCGGACTTGGTTTGTTCGCTTAAATCGACAGACACATTGGTGCCGTCAAGTGCGGTCACAATTCCGGCCGTTTTTGCGCTGTCTGCGTTGGCCGAACCTTTGATCGCCACGGTGCTGTTATCCGCGACCGCATTGCTGGTCGTACCGTCAGACAGATTCCAGTTGTAGGAGTTGTCACCGATATATTTTTCCAATTGACCTAAGTTCACCGCGTCGGTTTTATTGGTGCCCGCCGAAATGTTGGTCAATTTATCACCGCCCACATCCAGGCCTTCTGCGGTAGAAGTTAGGGTGGTGGTGTTCGCACCCGAACCGATGGTAACGGTGTTGCCGTTAACGTTAGTCGCCGTGACGTTGGTGAAAGTTACGTCCGCTTTGGTCGCCACGGTAATGCCGTTGGCCGACGGTGTAAGCTGGATGTTGTTACCGGAAATAAAGTTGGCGTTGCTATTCTCTTGATTTAAGGTTTGCGCTTGATTACCGTCCGCGCTGGTAGTCAGGCTTTGTAACGCGCTGTCCGCTTTCGTTAATGAAGATTTCGCCGCGTCGCTTAAATCCACCGCGTAGTTGCTGGTGTGATTGCCCGCGTTTGTCTTCGTCACCGTTACTTTATCCGAGCCGTTGCTCACCGTGGACGTATTGGCGTTCACTGTGTACACCGTGCCGTTCGCATCTTTAGCCGATATCACGTTTACGTTATCGCCCGCTTTCACGGAAGATTGGCTGGCGTTTAATTGAGCCACGTTCACCGCATCCGTTGCGTTAGTTCCCGCCGTTACATTGGTGATGGCGTGGTTACCCGCATCAATACCGTTGTTGTTGATGGTCACATCGCCTGCTTTGAAGGTGTCGTTCACCGTGACGTTATCTACGGCAATACTGCTATTCAAGGCGAACGCAATCGCATTATTACTCACTGTCGTGATAATATTGCTGTCGCCGTTGTAGTTAACCGTCTCACCTAACTGAACGTTATCATCGTTACCATTATCCGCACCGATGTTAAAGCCTTGTTTTATCGCTGCCGTATTAGCCGCAATATTGTTTGCGTTGGTGGTGATATTTTGCGTGTTGTTCGCTATCGCTTTGGTGTTATTGCTGATGTTGTTCGCATTATTGGTAATATTCTGCGCATTATTCGCTACGTTCGCATTGGTCGCGTTTAACTGGCTTAAATTCACCGCATCACTGTCTTTTGTACCGTTCGCGACGTTAGTCACCGTTTTGCCGCCCGCGTTGATGCCGTTGCTGCTGATGCTGACATCGCCCGCGTTAAAAGTAGTGGCATTTACTGTGGTGAATGTCACGTTGTCTTTAGTCGCAACCTTAATACCGCCCTGTCCGTCATTCGTCAGGCTGATATTGTCGCCGCTTACAAAGTTCGCTTTATTGTCCGCTTTGTTCAGGGTTTTCACATCCTTACCGTCGATTTGGGTTACCACGGACTGCAATGCGCTGGTGGCGTTCGTCACTGCGTCTTTCAATTTATCCGTCGCCGCCACTTCAAGTTTACCGGCGGAGGCGGTGGTGTTGATTAAGTCGCCGTCACCGTTTACCGTCAAGGTTTCGCCCAGTTTGCGTTCCGTCGCCGTACCGCTGTCCGCCGCAAAGGTGATGCCTTTGCTGTTTACGGTGGTATTGGCGTCTACGCCTTGCTGGATGTCGTTTTTCGTTTTCTGACTCAGATCTACAGCATAATTCGTTATGTTATTACCGGCAGACGTTGCATTAATAGTTACAGCGCCCGAACCGTTGCTGATGGTCGTACCGTTTGCATTCACAGTATAAACGGTTTGATTATTAGCACCTTTGGTTTCGGTTACTCCGGCAATGTTAGTACCGCCTTTCACTTCGGTTTTAGCCGCGGCAATAGCATCGTTAATATTATCTTCACCGGTGCCACCGATATTAGTGAATGTGACAGTACCGTTTCCGTCAACTGCCGCATTTCCGCCAAAATTATCTACAACAGATTTAGCCACATTGCCGATCACACCCTGAGTAGCATAAAGCTGGCTACCGTTAATTGCATCCGTAGAAGTTGCCGTTACCTGACCTGCCGCAACTTTTTGGATTTGGCGGTACTGATTATCATGACCTACGGAAAGAGTAGAATTTACATGCGAACCAGCAAAGCCGCCATAAGTTAGTCCGTTCACAGTCGCACTGTCGGTATCTACTCCTGCAGTTGCAATTGAACCTTCACCTAAAGCTACAGAATGAGCCGAATTTGCCTGAGCTCCAAAACCTAAGGCTAAGGCACCTTGTGAACCGGCAAAAGCACTATCGCCTACAGCCACAGCATTGGTTGCTGTAGCATTTGCGTCAATACCAACAGCAACTGAACGAAGACCGGATGCCGTTGTAGTATCACCCAATGCTGTTGAGAAATTACCGGTTGCATTAGAATTTTCACCCACAGCGACTGCACTTTGTGCATTTGCATTTGCACGGTTACCGATTGCAATCGTGCTGTCGCTCAAAGCCTTAGCTTCACTACCTAACGCCACAGCAGCTGATTTTGTTGCCTGAGCATTCACACCCACAGCTGTTGAACTGTCACCTGAGGCATTTGAATTTACACCACCGGAGAAGGAACTATCACCGCTAGCTTTTGCGGCAGAACCGATCGCAACAGTATTATTTGCAGTTGCCGAAGCATTCAGACCTGCTGCAATCGCCTGTTTACCGTTTGCCACAGCATTCGTACCGATTGCAATGCCGTCATCTGCTGCCGAAGCCACATTAGCGTTAGTACCGATTGCTACTCCACGTACTTCAGCTGAAACAGACTGATTACCGATAGCAACAGAATCCCGGCTTTTTGCCTGCGTACCCGTACCGATTGCTAAAGCATTAACATTACTTGCATTAGCGTTCATACCGTATGCAGCAGAACCGGTCTCCGTGGCAATAGAATTTGTACCGACTGAAATTGCACTTACTCCGGTCGCATTTGCATAAGAACCAATAGCTACGCCATTATTTTCCCATGTGCTTGCATTCATACCGATTGCAGTTGAATTATAACCCTGAGCATAAGCCTTATTCCCGATTGCCGTAGTATTTTCAGTTACCGCATTAGAATTTGTACCAATAGAAACAGAACTTTCGGCTGATGCGTTAGAACTTACACCGATAGCCGTTGCATTAGCACTTTCCGTATGTGCGGATTCACCGATAACGATGGAGTTAATTGCTCCTGAATTAAGAACGGTAATATTATTACCCATTGCAACCGTATTGTCCGCCGCAATAGTATTGTTGTTACCAATGACACGTGTTTCATCGCTGGTTAAAGAGTTATTATTGCCGAATACACCTGAGTTATTACCTGTCACCCAGCCATTGTTGTTACCAATACTATAAGTACCATAACCCGTTACATAAGTCGGATCACCAATTGCACCGGAATTTTCACCTGAAACGATATTGCCCGTACCGATAGAAATAGCATTATTAGCCAGAGCTTGCGCGGACGAACCAATTGCCAACGCATTCGTACCGTTAGTCGTTGCGTTATAGCCGGCTGCTAAAGATGCCATACCGGAAGAAACAGAGTTAAATCCGATGGCATTGGCGGCATAACCCGAAGCAGTTGCATTCAAAGCCGCAGCAAAAGAGGCAAAACCGGAAGCGTTGGCATCGTTACCTACTGCAGTAGCGCTTTCCGAAGCTTTGGAGCCTGTTCCCAACGCCGTACTAAATTGTTGACTTGCGTTTGCATTATTACCCAGCGCCGTGGACGAATTCGCTAAAGCTTTGGCTGAATTACCCACTGCCGTACTGCCGTTACCGCTTGCACGGGTATTTTTCCCTTGAGCCAAGGCATCTTTATTGGTTGCCCGAGAATCGTCACCTATAGCTATTGCACCGTCAGCCGTTGCATTGGCAGTAGCGCCCATTGCGACAGAATTTACTCCTGAAGAGATTGCATTTTGCCCAAAAGCAAGAGCGCCTGTACCGTTCGCAGTAGAATTTGTACCGATAGCAATTGCGTTACTGGCATTAGCTACGGAAAATGAGCCGACGACCGTCGCATTAGCCGCCGAGGCGGTAGAATTAAACCCCACTATGGTTGAGGACTGACCGGAGGCATTAGAACCTGAACCTAAAACTGTTGCACCGTCGGCGCTGGCAGTAGAGAGCGAACCCAAAATAGTGGATAATCTGCCGGAAGCGACAGAACGGGCTCCCAATACGATGGCACCTGCAGCCGCCGCATGTGTTGCGGTATAACCGGAAGGAACATAATATCCTGCAATTGTTTGACCTGCTATTTGGTCAAGATCATCCGAACCTATAGCAATAGAAGAATAACCTGTTGCTTTAACATCGGAGCCGATGGTGATCGACTGATCACCGCTGGCTGTCGTGTTTGTTCCTATAGCTAATGTTTGAAATCCGCTGGAATTCGCTCTTCCCCCGATGGCAACGGATTCACCGCCCATTGCACTAGCGCGGTAATTAGCCGATGTATTCGCCCCGATAGCAACAGAATAATTTGATGCCGTAGCATAACTGGCATTATTAACATACGCTTCGGCTTGGGAAGGCTTAAATATAGCGGCGGCACCGACTGCTAAAACGACAGGCGCGGAGCTTAAGACTGCAGAACCAAGAGTTAATGTTCCGACAGTCTTAGTGAATAATTCAATGGTTTCCTGAGTGATTTTTTTTGCTCTACGCTTAGAGGATTTGGTTTTACTCCGGCTGGCGGCTAATTCGGAAACAACAACTAAAGATTGGGTGGTTTTGTTCCAAATGACTTTATAAATGTGATTCATGAATGGCCCCTTATAAAAATGTGAAATATTAATTCAGGCTAAAACCTGAAAAAGTAAAGTTTACAGCTATACTACAAATCGGCGGCATTATCAGGCAAAACCTGCCTATATGCAAGCCTATTTGTAAGCTTTTAAGCAATTTTTGTTTAAATTTTCTCAATTTTGTTGAGCTAGTGTAAACAAATGTAAAAACACGGCTTTATTTATACCCATTTAGGGTTAAAAAACAATTTAATAAATAGAAGAATTTCGGCATCGCAATGTAGAAGCAAATTATCGTCGCGCTTTCCTGCAGGGTCAAAAAACATGTCATTTTTTGACCGCACTTTAGACTATTTTTATGGGGAATAGTATAGAGCTGCAGAAATGTTAGAAAGTAATACGGAAGTGAATAGCATTCTCCTATAAAAAGATTCCCACTATTTGGCATGATCATAAAAACAAAAACCCGATCCTAAGATCGGGTTTTTTATGAGGTTAACTAATCCGAAGATTAGAAGAATACGCGTAAACCAACACCGTAGATGTTGTCTTTTTCTGTACCAGCGTCGTCTTTAATACGTTCTTGTTCATACATTGCGTATGTCACAACATTTTTGTGTAATTTGTAATCCACACCGACTTGGTAGCGGTTAGCAATTTCTGTTGTATTACCGGTTGCTTCAGAACGAGTATCTTTACGTTCCCATTGTGCAAATACAGCAGACGGTTCAGAGAATTGATAACGAGCGTCAACCATTGCGTAACGACCTTTAGTACCAGCTTCTACACGTTGACCAGTACGGAACTGAGTATAAGCATCACTCACTTCATTTTTATATTGACCGTAGTTCAATGCTAAATAAAGTGGGCCATATGTCCAGCTACCATGTACTAACCAAGCTTTGTTTTTGCCTACTGAATCATTTGAGTATGAAACATCATCGTAATTATCTTGCGTATAACCTGCCGCAAATTCTAATTTGTTATCTTCGGCAAAATCATAGTGGTAGAAAGCGGTTAAACCGTAACCGTTTTTATATTCTGTTGTGCCTGCTACATTAGGATCCACTTCGGTATTGCTATGACCGAATAAGTAGTCAGCACCGAAGCTGAAACCGTTCCATTCTGCAGATTTAAATTTCACGGATTTATCTGAACGGGTAGTTAAGATACCGTATTCACCGGAACGGTAGTATGTTGCATCCTGTAATACATCATCACCGGTGGTGTTTTGACGACCAAAACTTAACGCACCTACGTCCGCATGTTTCAGACCGGCATATAATTCGCGAGTTGTCGGATCACCGAAGTCACTGTCAGAACCTCTGTTTTTTGTTTTATACGCTTCTTCTTCGAAACGAATTTGATAACCGGCAAATGCGGATAAACCGTTACCTAAATCTTGACTTGCTTTCACGATAATACGTGAACCATCATTTTTTAAGTCACCGCGTCCATCACCGACTTTACCTAAGAAAGCACGGAATGAACCGCTTAATTCAACTTTTGCACCGTCTTGTTCATAAACAACTGCGGCGTTTGCTGTGCTTGCCACTGCGGCTGCAGCGACTGCTAATGCTACTAATGTCTTTTTCATAATTTAATTCCTTATCAGAATTTATTTTTAGTACAACTCATTTTGAACTTTCCCATACGGGAAAAGTCAAACACGCTTAATATTTAAGCAGCTCGGATATTGCCAAAGATCATATGCATATGTCAATCAAAAAAACACAAGTAATTTTTATTTTTCTGATCGAGATCACATTTTTTGCAGATTTTTGATTATTTTTTGCACAGCTTTAGATCGAATGGAACGATTCAGCAGGAAAGGAAAAATGAAAAATAATCAATATTTAACTGGTTATAAAAACAATAAAAACTATTCATTTGTATAGCTTTTTATAAGGTTCGCGATTCGCATGGCAGACAGATCTGCATTAGCCGTCCGCCGGTTTGTAAGCCTGGCGGGCCACTAAGTAGATCTTTACGTTTAATTTATTGTAAGGGTGCAATAAAACCGCTTTTAAAATGATTGATTATTCTTCTACTCCATATCGCTCAAGGGCGAGGCTAGAAAACCTGAATTCAAGGAACGGTGGGTGCCGTTCCTTGTTTTTCATTATGCGATCCGATTTAAGATTTTAAACGTTCGAATCCCGCTTTTAAATCGGCAATTAATTCATCCGCATCTTCAAATCCGATATGCAGGCGAATTAAGGTTCCGCTTAAAGTGCGGTCAATATTCGGACGGATTTTTTTTATTTCTTCCGGTTGATTGCATAAAATCAGGCTTTCAAAGCCACCCCAGGAATATGCCATGGTAAACAGTTCGAAGTGATCCATGAATGCGGACAGTTGCTCGCGGCTTAATTTTTCCTTTAATTCAAAGGAGAACAAACCGGCGGAACCGGTGAAATCCCGCATAAAAAACTCATGTCCCGGACAGCTTGGCAAAGCGGGATGATAAACCGCCTTCACTTCCGGTTGTTCGGCCAGCCATTTTGCCACTTTAATGCCGCTTTCGGTGTGTTGTTTGAAACGCACGGCAAGGGAACGAATGCCGCGCGCGGTGGTGTAAGCGGTGTCGGCGTCCACCATTTGTCCCATCAAATAGGAATTTTCCCGCAACTGATCCCAACAACGGGCGTTGGATACGGCGGTACCAATCATCACATCGGAATGGCCCACCAAATATTTGGTGCCCGCCTGAATGGAAATGTCGATATCGTGCTCCAGCGCTTTAAATAAAATGCCGCCTGCCCAGGTGTTATCAATCATAATCACAATTTCCGGATTAATCTTACGCACCGCTTTGACGATATTCGGCACATCGGGCACCTCAAAAGTGAGCGAACTCGGGCTTTCCAAAAATAAAACTTTGGTATTTGGTCGCACCAATTCGGCGATTTTCACGCCGGCCATCGGATCATAATAAGTGGTGGTCACCCCCATTTTGCTCAGAATTTTGTTACAAAAATCCTGCGTCGGCTCATAGGCGGCGCCCGTCATCAGAACGTTATCGCCGGATTGCACGAAAGCTAAAATCGCATTGCTGGCCGCCGCCGCGCCGCAAGGATAAAGATAACAACCCGCGCCGCCTTCCATTTCGCACATTAAATCCTGCAACGCAAAATGCGTTAAGGTGCCGCGACGCCCGTAAAACAACGCCTGTTTGGCGCGGTTAACGGTGGCTTCTTTCTTTTGCGCCAGATTTTCGAACACTAAAGACGACGCCCGTTGCACCACGGGATTTACCGCGCCCCGGCAGACACGTTTATTGCGACCGGCATGCACTAATGTAGTGGCTAACGACTGTTTTTCCGACATAATGACTTCCTGTTAGATATAATTGATTAATTTAATAGATAAAATCGACTGTAAAAGTGCGGGCGATTTTTTTACAATTTTTTCGTTATTTTGCAACAGATTTGAATTTTTGCAAAAGTTTTTCCCTCAATCCACTTTAGGAGATTAAACATGGTATTAGTAACTCGTCAAGCACCGGATTTTACCTCAGCCGCAGTTTTAGGCAACGGCGAAATCGTTGAAAACTTCAACTTCAAAAAACACATTGCCGGCAAGCCTGCGGTAATTTTCTTCTATCCGTTAGATTTTACTTTCGTTTGCCCATCCGAATTAATCGCATTCGATCACCGTTACGCAGAATTCCAAAAACGCGGCGTAGAAGTGGTGGGCGTGTCTATCGACTCACAATACAGCCACAACGCATGGCGTAACACACCAGTTGATCAAGGCGGTATCGGCCCGGTTAAATACGCATTAGCGGCGGACACCAAACACGAAATCGCCAAAGCGTACGGTATCGAACATCCGGAAGCCGGCGTGGCGTTACGCGCTTCATTCTTAATCGACGCCAACGGCGTAGTGCGTCACCAAGTGGTGAACGATCTGCCATTAGGCCGTAACATTGACGAAATGCTGCGTATGGTCGACGCGTTACAATTCCATGAAGAACACGGCGAAGTTTGCCCGGCTCAATGGGAAAAAGGCAAAGAAGGAATGAAAGACAATCCTGAAGGCGTAGCGAAATACTTGAAACAAAATGCCGACAAACTGTAATTGTCAGCAACGTTTAAGCCACACCGTCGTGTGGCTTTTTTTATTCGGTAAAATCCGCTAAGGCCTGTAATAACACGGGAATATGGCTGTGTTCCACATCTTTCACGGCGGTCAGCAGCGTCACTTGCGAACGGCTTTTTTCTAATTGTTTCAACGTCGCCAACGCCTGTTGTTGCGGGGCGTTGCCTAATTCCAACCGATAAAGCCGGACGAATTCCGGATAATTTGTCTGCGGATTTTCGTGATAGAACTTGCGCAATTCATGGCTCGGACAAACCTCTTTCAACCAACGGCAGCGCGCAAATTTTTCTTTTGTGACGCCGCGCGGATAAAGCCGATCCACAAATACGGCGCAATCCTGTTCCGTCGGATTGAAATCATAAATACGTTGAACTTTAAACATTGCGCTTCCTCCTAATTTCAAAAAACATGAAAAAATCCGACCGCACTTTTATCGCTGAGAAGGTTCCGAAACATAGCGGTTTTCCGCCGTTTCCGGTTCCAGATCCAATTTAGCCATTAGGATTTGGTCGAAATCCTCTTCCATATTGCCGGTGACCAATAATTTATCGCCGTAAAAAATGGAATTCGCACCCGCCATAAAACACATTGCCTGCATTTCTTCCGACATACCCTGACGACCAGCGGACAATCGCACATAGCTTTTCGGCATGGTAATTCGGGCTACGGCTATCGTGCGGACGAATTCCGTCCAGTCCAGCGCTTCCGCATCCGCTAAAGGCGTTCCCTCCACTTTCACCAATTGGTTAATCGGCACCGATTCCGGCTGCGGATCCAAATTGGCCAGGCTGGCGATAAAACCGGCCCGTTCTTTGCGGTTCTCGTTCATGCCGATAATTCCGCCGCAACAGACTTTTAATCCCGCTTTGCGTACTTTGCCCAAAGTACTCAAGCGATCATCGAAATCTCTCGTGCCAATCACTTTTTTATAATGTTCCGGCGCGGTATCGATATTGTGATTGTAATAATCCAAGCCCGCTTCTTTCAGATCTTCCGCCATGCCGTCTTCCAATAAGCCGAAAGTGCCGCAGGTTTCCAGCCCTAACTCTTTCACCGCTTTGATAATTTCCGTCATTTTGGCAATGTCTTTCGGCTTCGGCCCGCGCCATGCTGCGCCCATACAAAACCGATTGGCGCCGCGGGATTTAGCGATTTTGGCTTTTTCAACAATCTCTTCAACATTCAATAAAGCCTGCTTTTGCACGCCGGTGTGATAACGGGCGGATTGCGGGCAATAACCGCAATCTTCGGGGCATCCGCCGGTTTTAATGGACATTAAAGTCGAAAGCTGAATGGCTTGCGGATTAAAGTTTTCGCGATGCACCAAAGCCGCACGGTGAATTAACTCCAAAAACGGCGTTTCAAACAGCGCCTCCACTTTACAAACCGACCAATATTCCACCTGCGGATGAGGTGTGACCGAATAAAGCTGTAATGTTGTTTCCATTGTCGTTCCTTATCAATAAGTTATATTTTCCCGAATTAAAGTAGCCGCCCGAGTTCTACGGTTAAAATGCGGTCAATTCGCCCTTTTAATTCATTCGGTTGATGCGTGACCATCAACATGGTCAATTGTTTTTCCGTACAAAGTTTATCCAATAAATCCAGCATTTCCAACCGCAATTCGGGATCCAGAGATGAAAAAGGTTCGTCCAGCAGTAAAATCGGCTTGTCCCGCAACAGACAGCGCGCCAACGCCACTCGTTGCTTTTGCCCGCCGGAAAGTGCGGTAGGTTTACGGCTTAAAAATGCGTCCAAACCCACCGCACTTGCCGCCTGTCGAACAAGCTGCCGCTCCCGTTCGTTCAGGTCGAATCCCGGTTTCAGGCCAAGCGCGATATTTTGTTCCACGGTTAAATGAGGAAACAGATTATTTTCCTGAAACAGCATGGAAACCGGGCGTTGATGAGGTTCCAGATAAGTTTGATTTTCGCCGTTCAACCAAATTTCACCGGATTCCGGCAATTCAAAGCCGGCGATCAGATTCAGCAAAGTGGATTTCCCCGCGCCGCTGGCGCCGACCACGGCAACTTTTTCCCGCGGGCGAACATGCAAATCAAATTGCATGGTCATGTCTTTATATCGAAAGATAACTTGTTTTAAATTAATCATGTTGCTTTTCTAGCGTCAAAAATAAACCGGCACACACCAATAACAGCAGGAAAGCCGTAACGGCGGCTTCCTCGCCGCGATAACTGCCCAGCTGCCGATACAGCAAATAAGGCAGCGACGTAAAATCCTGTCCGCCGAATAAGGCGATTGCGGTGAAATCGCCCAAAGATAACGCCGTTGCCAGCGCAAAAGCATATTTCACAGGTGCCGCAAGATGATGCCATTCAATCAAACGAAACCGCCGCCAACCCCGAATATCCAGCGATTGGCACAGATTTTCATAATATTGCATGTTATTGTTCATGGGCACGGATAAAATACGAATCACAAAAGGCAAAGCGGTTAAGGCGTTACAGATCACCACAATAACAAATAAATGCGCCGTGCCGAAATCCAGCGTTTGCAGCCGTAAAAACAAACCGACCGCCAGCACCAGCGTCGGAACCGCCAGAATCAGCATGCCGACGTTCATAAAAATCCGGGCAAAAAACGGCAAATATAACCAGTTTAACTGCCGAGCAAACTGCAAAAGCGCGGTCGCCGCCAGCAATGAAATAAGGGCGGAAAGCGGCGCGATGGCAAAAGAATAACCCATGGCACGCCACAGTTGAGGATTCTGCCAGGCGCTAAAAAACTGTTGGGAAAACAGCGCGCCGGCTACGATATTGCCCAACGGCAAAGCAATAAACAAAGTCGCGACAATAATCACAAAAACTTGCCAAAATTTGACCGCACTTGATTGTCGCGCCAACCAGGTTTCGCGTTGGTGCAACTGCCCTTCCGGCATTTTCTCCGCCAGATTGCCGAAGGCGAACAGCAATAAACAAAACACAATCTGCAACGAAGCGTACAACGCCGCTTTAGCGAGATCAAAATCGAAAGTTATCGCCTGATAAATCGCGACTTCCAGGGTACTGTATTTCGGTCCGCCGCCGAGGGTAAGCACAATAGCAAAGCTGGTAAAGCACAGCATAAAAATCAGAACAAAAGCCGGAAAAATCTGTTGTCGCAAATACGACAGTTCAATCAAACGAATAAACTGCCAGCCGCGAATGCCCAACTGCGCGGCAAGTTGTCGCTGCTGATTGGAAACGGCTTGATAGCTTTGCAAAAACAGTCGCGCCGCCAAAGGCAGATTAAAAAACACATGCGCAAGTAAAATGCCCGGCAAACCGTAAATATCCGGTTGCCAATTTAACTGGAAAAAACGACAAACCTGCGCCAGCCAGCCCGACGCGCCGTACACGCCCAGTAAACCGAAAACCGCCGCCAGCGAAGGCAGCACAAATGTCAGCGAGAACAAACGCAGTAAAATCTTTTTGCCGCGAAAATGCTGATAAAAAACCGCCCGGGCGAACAAGATACCGAATATTACCGACAGCAAGGCGGACAAACCCGCCTGCATAAAACTGAACCACAAAATCCGTTTCAAATAGGCGTCCTGCCACAAGTTTTGCCATAGCTGCCGCAACGGCGTTTCTCCCGCCGAAAACACCGCATTCAAGCTGCCGCCGTAAAACGCCAGTAAAAACACCAATACGCAAACGCCGCCCGCATAATGACGCGGTCGCAAGCGGCGTAATTTCAGAAAAAAAGCGTTCATTAACGGCTCAGACTTGTTTGCCAAACTTCAATCCATTGCTTAACCGTCGCGTCCGTCGGCACGGATAACGTTTGCGCCGTCGGATTAGCCTTTAAGGTTTCCGCCTTTAATTGATCAAAAGGCGGTTCGATTGGCGTGGAAATCGACGATAACATGACGTTTTTCGAAATGATGATTTTCTGCGCCTCGGCCGAAAGCAGAAAGCCAATAAAATCATCGGCACAGGCATGATTTTTACCGGCAATCTTCGCCGCCGTGTCGAACTGGTATAGACCGTCGCCGTTAAATTGTGCGGCGACGTACTGATCCTGCCTATCTTTCAGCAAATGATAAATCGGCGAGGTATTATGGCTGAACACCACATCCGCTTCGCCTTTCAAAAAGGCGCCGTAGGTTTCCGTCCAGCCTTTGCCCACCGTCACCGTGTGTTTTGCAAGCCGCTGCCACGCGGTTTGGATTTGCTCCGGCGGATAAACGGCGTTCATCCAGACCACAAAACCGCGCCCCATGCTGCTGGTGCGCGGATCCTGATAAATCACGCGCAAATCCTGTCGCTCCACCAGTTCTTTCAGGCTTTGCGGGGGATTTTTCAGTTTGTTTTTATCGTAAATAAAGGCGAACCGCCCGAATTCATAAGGAATAAATCTTTGATTCTTCCAGCTGAACGGCAGAGAAAGTGCGGTCAAATTTATTGAAGTTTTTTCAAATAATCCCGTTTTTTCCGCCGCGTCGAACTGAAAATTATCCAATCCCACCACCACATCGGCTTTGGTCTTTTTGCCTTCCAAACGCAGGCGGTTCAGCATGGTGTTGCGTCCGTCAAAGACTTGATAATTCACTCGGCATTGAGGATAAGCCCGTTCAAAACTGGCTTTCACCTCGCCGCCCGGGCCCCAGTCCGCGCCGAAAAATTCTTCCGTATAAACCTGTAACGGCGCATTGGCGGCGGCATTCAACGCGGAAAATGCAAAAACGGAAAGCAGTGAAAAAATAATGAGCTTTTTAAGCATAAAAAAATCCTTTGGCAAGCATTTTGCAAACAACAAAGGAATTTAAGTGCGGTCAAATTTTAGACTGTTTTTCAACAAATTGACGTTTCTCAAATCCCTACGCAGATATTAATCAGTTCAGGTTCTACGGGTATTTTCTCAGCTTTTTCCGGCTGTCGCCGCGGCAAGCACCCCGATGAGAACATGCCGAGTGTAAATCTTCATTCGTCGATACGCAAGCAATAATCCGTTTGCAGCGACGGAATTTTGCTTCTAAAATCCCAACCGTAACAGGAGAAAAACATGCTAGCCACTTTACGTAAAATTTCAAACCGACTGTTTCGCCTTGCGATTAACAAAAAATTACAACGACGATTAACCAATCACCGCATGTCGGTGATTGCCAGTAATTGCAACGGCGCGCTGATTCTGCACGATTTAAAGGAAGCGTTCCGTTCGCCTTTCGTGAATTTATATCTGGAGCCGGCGGATTTTATCCGTTATTTGCAAAATCCCCGTCATTATCAGCAAACCGAACCGGTTTTCGAACAGACGGATAAGCCTTATCCCGTGGCCAAACTGGACGATATTCGACTTTACTTTGTGCATTATCATTCCGAACGGGAAGCGCGCGAAAAATGGCTGAGCCGTTCAACCCGTATCGATTGGGATAATCTGTTTGTGATGATGACGGATCGCGATGGTTGCACGCAGCAAAACATCGCGGATTTCGATGCGTTGCCTTATCCGAACAAAGTGATTTTCACGCACAAAGCTTATCCGCAATTCGCTTCCGCTTATCATATCCGCGGTTTTGAAAATCAGTCTGAAGTGGGCGATTTATTTGAATTCTCCGGCTGGTTCGGCCAAAAATATTACGATCAATTCGATTATGTGGCGTGGTTTAACCGAAATCATGGTTAAACCAGCGACAAAATTACTGCAATTTTTATCAAAAACGCATAGAATAGCCCACAAGTTTGCACGACGGAAAATTTCTTGCTAAAGTGCGGTCCGATTTATGCTAGTTTTAGGAAACAAAAATGAGCCAAGAATACCTGGATTTTGAATTACCCATCGCCGAGTTAGAAGCGAAAATTGAATCCCTGCGCGCCGTTTCCGGTCAGGATAACGAAATTAATCTTGATGACGAGATCAAACGCCTGCAGAAAAAAAGCGAAGAACTGACCAAAAAAACCTTCGCTAATTTAGATGCATGGCAAATTTCCCGCATGGCCCGCCATCCAAACCGTCCTTACACGCTGGATTACATCCAACATATTTTCACCGAATTCGAAGAACTGGCGGGCGATCGCGCCTTTGCCGACGACAAAGCCATTGTGGGCGGGTTGGCTCGCTTAGACGGACGCCCGGTGATGGTCATCGGACATCAGAAAGGCCGCACGACCAAAGAAAAAGTACTGCGCAACTTCGGCATGCCGGCGCCGGAAGGTTATCGTAAAGCGTTACGTTTAATGGAAATGGCGGAACGCTTCAAATTGCCGATTATCACGTTTATCGACACCCCGGGAGCCTATCCCGGCGTGGGCGCGGAAGAACGCGGACAGGCTGAAGCCATCGCCCGCAACCTGCGTGAAATGTCAACCTTAACCGTGCCGATCATCTGTACCGTAATCGGCGAAGGCGGTTCCGGCGGCGCGTTGGCAATCGGCGTAGGCGACAAAGTCAATATGTTGCAATATTCCACTTACTCCGTGATTTCACCGGAAGGCTGCGCATCCATTTTATGGAAAAGCGCGGAAAAAGCTTCAACCGCGGCGGAAGTCATGGGCTTAACCGCAGAACGCCTGAAAGAACTGGATTTAATCGACAATATCGTGGCGGAACCTTTGGGCGGCGCGCACCGTAATTACACGGAAATGGCACAAAATTTAAAAGCCCGCTTGCTGAGCGACTTAGACGATTTAGACGTACTGGACAAAGATGATCTACTCGATCGTCGTTACCAACGTCTGATGTCTTACGGTTATTGTTAATCGATCATTTTCCGAATTCCAGTGGAACAAAGGTTCCACCGTTTTTATCTGTATATAACGGGCTGATTAGCCTGCGCTATCTATTGAGGCAACTTGATGAAAAACGTTTTATCCATTCAATCTCACGTCGTATTCGGTTACGCCGGCAATAAATCGGCAACCTTCCCGATGCAGTTAAACGGCATTGACGTATGGGCATTAAATACCGTGCAATTTTCCAACCACACCCAATACGGAAAATGGACGGGGATGGTCATTCCCCATCAACAAATGGCTGAAATCGTCAACGGCATTGACGCCATCGGCGAACTTAAAAATTGCGATGCGGTGCTTTCCGGTTATATCGGTTCTGCCGATCAGGTGGCGGAAATCGTTAAGGTGTCTCATCAGGTTAAAGCCCGCAATGCCAATGCCGTTTATTTATGCGATCCGGTAATGGGCAGCGCGGAAAAAGGTTGCGTGGTAGCAGACGGCGTGCGCGAAGGCCTAATCGAGATTGCGTTGCCTCAGGCGGACATTATTACGCCGAATCTGTTGGAACTGCGCGAATTAAGCGGAATGCAAGTCAACAATTTCGAGCAAGCGGTTATCGCCGCGCAGCATCTGTTAACCAGAGGGCCGAAAACCGTCATTGTGAAACATTTGGGTTCCGCCGGTAAATATGCCGGTAAATTCGATATGTTAATGGCTAACTCACAGGGCGTTTGGTGTCTGTCCCGTCCGCTCTATCCTTTCGCCAAGGATCCGGTGGGAGTCGGCGATTTAATTGCCGGCTTATTCTTAGCCAACCTGCTGAACGGCAAATCCGAGCTGGAAGCTTTCGAATTAACAGGTAATGCGGTAAACGACGTCATGGAAATCACCCACAAGCTGAATTCGTACGAATTGCAATTAATCGAAGCCCGCCATGCCATTATGGCGCCGAAAATTCAGTATAAAGCGGAAAAAATCGCTTAATCGACGAAATAAAAGGCGGGCGATTAGCCCGTCGTTTTCCGCCGGTCCGTTCCAATCGCTCGCAGGTCAATGTTATGAGTTTAGTTTCCGAATTCCAAGCCCAACTGCAGCATTCCCGTTATTTGATTGCGTTCAGCGGCGGCGCCGATTCCACCGCCTTGCTGGCTTTATTTGCAAAATCCCGCCAAAATCGACCGCACTTACGGTTGCGCGCCGTTCATATTCATCACGGACTTCATGCCGCAGCGGACGCCTGGTCCGCACATTGCCGACGGATTTGTGAAAAACTGGATATTCCGTTGATTATCGAACGAGTGACGGTGGACGCGAAAAACGGCATTGAACAAGGGGCGCGAGAAGCCCGTTATGCGGCGATTCAACGTCTCCGGCACGCCGATGAAATCGTTGCCACCGCGCACCATTTGCAGGATCAAACGGAAACCTTTTTCCTGGCTTTAAAACGCGGCAGCGGCATTAAAGGGCTGAGCGCCATGCAACGGGAAAGCCGTTTGTACGATATGCCGATTTTCCGGCCGTTGCTTTCGTTCCGTAAAGCCGAACTGGAAGATTATTTGCGCGCGCAATCGCTGGACTGGATTGAAGACGATAGCAACCACGACAACCGCTACGATCGCAATTTTCTGCGTAATCGGATTCTGCCGGAATTACGCCGGCGCTGGCCGGACTTCGATTCTGCGGTCAGCCGTTCAGCTCAGCATTGTTACGAACAGGACCAGCTGATTCGGGAATTACTAACTCCGGAATTCGAAAAAAACTATCGTAAAATCGACCGCACTTTTGCGCTTTCCGACTTTGCCGATTACCGCCCCAACAAACAAAACGCCTTATTGCGCATGTGGCTGACGGAATGCCGCGCGCCCATGCCGGAAAAAACGCAACTGACGCAACTGATTCGAGACGTAGTGTTTGCCAAACCCGACGCCAATCCTCAATTCGTGCTGGGCGAACGGGTAATTCGCCGATATCAAAATCGCTTGTATCTGACGCCCCATTATGCCGATGTGACGAATTTCCGGGCGATTCTGGCTCTCAATGAAACGGTGGATTTGCCCGATAATTTAGGGCAATTGCGGCTGACAAAAACAGCCCAAAATCTGACCGCACTTTGGCAAACCGACGGGCAGCGATATTACGCGGATTTGCCGCTCGGCGAACAGGAAATCCGCGTAGGATTCGGTTACGCCGGTAAAGTGAAATTGCATGATCAGGATGTCAATCGGGATATTAAGAAAGTCTGGCAGAAACACGGCGTGCCGCCTTGGCAGCGCACGCGCATTCCGTTGATTTTTATGGACGGAGAACTGAAAAGTGCGGTCGGTTTTTTTAACGTTTTTTAACCGTTTCGACAAATATCAGAGAAATTGCCGTCTGACCCGCTCTTCCCAATCTTTATGGCGATCGTACTGATGGATAACAGTGGCTTTCGAACCGTCCGTCAGCAACAACTCATGGGCATCATTAAAGGTCAAATCCGTATAATTAAATAAGCCGACCGTGGAAATCACGGAACTCTGCGGCAGACAACGGATTGCTCGGGCAAAACGATTCGCATAAAGCAAGCGGTTATGAATGCCCTGATCGTAATTGGATTTCGCCATGACGGTATAAGGCAAATCCAGGAATTCGTTCAGCATGGTATGCAGATAATCCCGCACCGATTGATAATCGCCGAGCGTGACGCCGGCACAACAAATCGGGTTCGAACCGATCTCCGACAGCACTTTTTCGCCGTAAACATCGCGAATCCAGCCGGTACTGTAGCTGTCCTGCGCTAACGTGACCGCCGGATTTTCGATTCCCAAATACAACCCGTTTCGAATCTGCCGGAACGGATGTTGCTGAAAATACACGTCGCGCGTATCCGTCAGCATCACAAATTCCGTTTCGGGCAACTGTTCCAGACATTGCAGAAATTCAAAAAAACGAGAAACGTGCGGATAGGCAAATTTTTTCAACAATTCAGCCTTTTTGTGACGATTAGTGCGGTATAAGCGCTCAAACAGTCGATTGATTAACGGCTTAAAAGTTCGATACCAACGAACGCGGCGCGCCAATCCTATCCGACTAATCCGATAGATAAGTTCAAATCCGAACGCCGACGGCGGATAAAAGCGCTCGTATTCGGCAAGATCGGATTCATAAACCAGTAAAATGACTTTGCCTTTGAACTGCGCAAGGTTCAAACTTTTCAGGAAAATTTCCACCCGCTCAGGTTTATATCCCGTCGCACCGCCGATAATGACGCCGTTATTAATGTCCATTTTCAATCTTCTCCGCCGTCCTTGACCTTATCCCGATTTACCATTCGGGCCGGACGAATCACATTGTCCTGATGAATTTCCGCTACGCCCAGAAATAACTTCTCGGCTGAAAACAACCGCACTTGCCCGTAAATTTTTTCCGCATTGTCAAACCGAACCCGTTGCCCGAAGCCCACAGCTTGCGTCTGTCGTTCCGTCAAAAACAGGGAAGGTAATTTGGATACGGCGCTGTCCGGCGGCAATAAAAGCGCGTCGAGCCGGCGCAAATTGCCCGCTTCCGCAAGCTGTTGAAGGGCCTCCAAGGTGAGCATTTTGTCGCTCGGATAATCGGAAACCGCGGTGCGCCGCAGCATGCTGACGTGAGCGCCGCAACCGAGCCGTTCGCCTAAATCGTCAATCAAAGTGCGAATATAAGTGCCTTTGGAACAATGCACTTCCAGCGTTAAAAACGGGGCGTTGTACTCAATAAATTTCAGCTCAAAAATCGTTATCGGACGAGCCTGCCGTTCCACCGTCACGCCGGCGCGGGCATATTCGTAAAGCGGTTTGCCCTGATGTTTCAGCGCGGAAAACATGGTCGGCACTTGCATTAAATCGCCGCGAAAAGCAGAAAGTGCGGTCAAAATTTCCGCTGTTTTTACGTTGACCGGTCGGCTTGCCACAATCCGCCCTTCCGCATCGGAAGTATCGGTGCGTTCGCCTAATTTTGCCGTCACCACATAGCGCTTGTCCGCATCCAACAAGAACTGGGAAAATTTTGTCGCTTCGCCCAAACAAATCGGCAACATGCCGGTAGCAAGCGGATCCAATGCGCCCGTATGGCCGGCTTTGTTCGCCTGAAAAAGACGTTTTACCTTCTGCATGACGTCATTGCTCGACAGGCCTTGCGGCTTATCCAGCAAAAATACGCCGTGCACATCACGTCCTTTTTTCTTCGGTCGTCCGCCCATTATTCGCTATCTTCCGCCACGTGCTTCGCTTCGTCGTTTTTAATCACGCTTGACACCAGGTTCGACATCCGCATGCCTTCCACCAAAGATTCGTCGTAGACAAAACGCAGTTCCGGCACGATACGTAAACGCATGGCTTTGCCTAACAGACTACGAATATAAGGCGAAGCTTTTTCCAAGCCTTTCATGCCTTGCTTAATCGCTTCCGGATCGCTATCAAACAGGAACGTTACGAAAATTTTGGCATAGGCTAAATCTCTAGAAACCTCTACGTCGGATACCGTCACCATGCCGATACGCGGATCTTTCACTTCGCGCTGTAAAATGATCGCCACCTCTTTTTGCAGTTCCTGCGCTACGCGGTCGGCTCTTGAAAATTCTCTACTCATCTTCTCTCCCAAAAAACAAAAGGCGAATTTCGCCTCAAAAATCGGCGTGATTATATCCTAATTAGCCTTAATATTCTAATCTTACCGCTAAGTTGACCACTCTCCTTTTGCGGGTTTCATCGAACATCCTATAACAATTAAGCAACGCATTTTGATAGGTTTTGAATAAAACGGCCGGACGCCGGAATAAAAAACTCCGCAAAACTCGACCGCACTTTTAACGCCAAAATATAAAGTGAATTTTATAAGAAAATACAATTTATATTCGGTCATCGCTAGCGTTTAGTCGCTCCATTTGACAAAGTGCGGTCAGATTTTTCGAAGTTTTTTTCATAAAAATCGAAAAATCTGGCCGCTACTTTTTGAGATTGGCGCGTTATAACAGGTAAAAACGTTTAATTAAATCGAACGTTTAACCTCCACCACTTCAAATACTTCGATCTGGTCGCCGACTTTCACATCGTTGTAGTTTTTCACGCCGATACCGCATTCCATACCGTTACGTACTTCGTTTACGTCGTCTTTGAAGCGGCGTAGAGATTCCAATTCGCCTTCAAAAATTACCACGTTGTCGCGCAATACGCGGATTGGGTTGTTACGTTTCACCACGCCTTCCGTCACCATACAACCGGCAATCGCACCGAATTTCGGATGACGGAATACGTCGCGTACTTCGGCCAAACCGATAATTTCCTGTTTGAATTCAGGCTGCAACATACCGCTCATCGCCGCTTTAATTTCGTTGAGCAGTTCGTAAATGATTGAATAATAACGTAAATCGATATTTTCATTTTCAATCACACGACGAGCCGAAGCGTCCGCACGAACGTTAAAGCCAACCATAATCGCATTTGAGGCGGCCGCTAAAGTGGCATCCGTTTCCGTGATACCGCCCACACCGGAACCGACCACTTTCACTTTTACTTCATCCGTTGAAAGTTCCTGTAACGCTTGGACGATAGCTTCCACCGAGCCTTGAACGTCGGCTTTTACAATCACGTTCAATTCCGCCACATCGCCTTCGTTCATGTTGCTGAACATATTTTCCAGTTTCGCTTTTTGCTGACGGGCAAGTTTCACTTCGCGGAATTTACCCTGACGGTATAACGCCACTTCTCGGGCTTTTTTCTCGTCGCGTACGACGGTCGCTTCGTCACCCGCCGCCGGCACGCCGGAAAGACCCAGCACTTCCACAGGAATAGACGGACCCGCTTCATCGACGTCTTTACCGTCTTCGTCGCGCATCGCACGAACGCGGCCGAATTCAAAACCGCAAAGTACGATATCGCCGCGTTTCAATGTGCCGGACTGAACCAAAATAGTCGCCACCGGGCCGCGGCCTTTATCCAGGTAGGATTCAATCACGACACCGCTTGCCATGCCGTCTTTCACGGCTGTCAATTCAAGCACTTCGGATTGCAACAGGATGGCGTCAAGCAAGTCGTCCACGCCGGTTCCTTTTTTAGCGGAAACATACACAAACTGTACGTCGCCGCCGAATTTTTCCGCCACCACGTCATATTGCAGCAATTCCTGTTCGACACGATCCGGATTGGCTTCCGGTTTATCGATTTTATTCACCGCAACGACAATCGGCACGCCCGCCGCTTTCGCATGTTGGATTGCTTCAATGGTTTGCGGCATGACACCGTCATCCGCCGCCACAACCAATACCACGATATCCGTCGCTTTCGCACCGCGTGCGCGCATTGAGGTAAATGCGGCGTGTCCCGGTGTGTCTAAGAAGGTAATCATTTTACCGTTGGTTTCAACGTGATATGCACCGATGTGTTGGGTAATTCCGCCGGCTTCGCCCGCCGCCACTTTCGCCTTACGGATATAGTCAAGCAACGAGGTTTTACCGTGGTCAACGTGTCCCATAATGGTCACTACCGGCGCGCGTTGTACTTTCTCGGCATTTACGTCACGATCTTCCAATACCGCTTCTTCAAGTTCGTTTTCTTTGCGCAGGATCACTTTATGACCGAGCTCTTCCGCGACTAATTGGGCGGTTTCCTGATCAAGCACTTGGTTGATGGTCACCATTTCGCCCATTTTCATCATGGTTTTAATGATTTCCGTCGCTTTTATTGCCATTTTATTCGCTAATTCCGCGACGGTAACGGTTTCACCAATCACCACATCGCTTTTCACGACCTGAGCCGGTTTGGTGAAAGCTTGTTGCAAAGCACTGCTTTTTTTGCCTTGTTTACCTTTGCCTCTCACGTCTTTTTGATTGCGACGATCCGCATTGCGCTCATCTTTCGACCCGTTATCGTCACGACCGCCTTTTTTCGCTTTGGTTACTTTATTTTTACCGGTACGAGCATGGCTTTCACGACGGCGGTTGTCTTCGTCTTCCGCTTCGCGGGCATAGCTTGAAGTTAAATGGTAATCGGAAAAATCATCCGAATCATTATGATTGTCAACATTATCCGCAGCCGCTTCGGCATAGCGTTTTGCGTCTTCCGCCGCTTTACGGGCTTGTTCTTCCGCTTTTTGGCGGGCTAATTCTTCCGCTTTACGACGAAGTTCCGCTTCTTCCGCTTTACGTTTTTCTTTTTCAGGATCTGCCGTTTTTACGACCGCACTTTTTTCCGGTTTCACTTCTTCTTTTGCCGGTTTAGCCGCTTTTTCCTGGGCTTTTTGTGCGGCGGCTTTTTCCGCTTTCGCTTGCTCCGCTTTTTCGGCTTCCGCCTTGGCTCTTGCCTCGGCTTCTTCCTGTGCTTTCAATTTTGCCGCTTCCGCCTCTCTGATTGCCGCTTCGGTATCGATTTTACGGGATTTGCGGACTTCAACTTGAACCGCTTTCGCTTTTCCGCCTGCGGTCGTTGCGCTGACCGTAGTTTTTTCGCGCCGTTTTAAACTCAGTTTTTTTGGTGCGTTTTCCGCATTTTGTTCTTTTTCTGTCATATTCTGCTCCTATTACTCACCAAACCAACAGATATTACGAGCCGCCATAATTAAGTCTGCCGCTTTTTCCGGACTCAATTCTTCAATGTCCGCCAAATCGTCTACGCCTTGTTCGGCAAGCGCTTCCAGAGAGGT
Source organism: Exercitatus varius (assembly GCF_029577735.1). Lineage (NCBI taxonomy): Bacteria > Pseudomonadati > Pseudomonadota > Gammaproteobacteria > Pasteurellales > Pasteurellaceae > Exercitatus > Exercitatus varius. The sequence continues at coordinate 27,124 of NZ_JARQTO010000010.1, forward strand.
GATTTGTTTTTCCGCCAATTTAAATGCAATGTGGCGTTCCATTCCTTCCAGGTTCAGTAAACGATCTTCAATCTGTGCATTTTCCAACGCCTTTTCTTCCGCCAGTGCGGCTGCCGTAATGGCGTCTTTTGCGCGGGTTTGCAGTTCTTCCACTAAATCTTCGTCTTCAAGACCGTCAATCGCCGTTAATTCGCTCACCGGCACGTAAGCCAGTTCTTCTAATTTAGTGAAACCTTCGTCCACCAGGATTTGTGCGAAATCTTCGTCGATTTCAAGTGCGGTCATAAACAGATTTAAAATTTTGTTATCTTCCGCCTGATGTTTTTGCGCTAATTCTTCGGTGGTCATCACATTCAACGTCCAGCCGGTTAATTGGGTGGCAAGACGAACATTTTGTCCGTTACGACCGATTGCCTGCGCCAAATTGCTCGCTTCCACCGCAATATCCATGGAATGATTGTCTTCATCCACTACGATGGAACTCACGTCCGCCGGCGCCATCGCGTTAATCACATATTGTGCCGGATTGTCGTCCCAAAGCACGATATCCACACGTTCACCGCCGAGCTCATTGGTAATGGACTGCACACGAGAACCGCGCATGCCTACGCAGGCGCCTACCGGATCAATGCGTTTATCGCTGGATTTCACCGCAATTTTTGCACGGGAACCCGCATCACGGGCGGAACCTTTAATTTCGATAATTTGCTCGCCGATTTCCGGAACTTCCAGGCGGAATAATTCTTCCAGCATAATCGGTTTAGCGCGGGTCACGAACAATTGTGCGCCTTTGCTTTCCGGGCTGACTTTATAAAGCACGCCGCGTACGCGATCGCCGGGGCGGAAGTTTTCACGCGGAATCATATCTTCGCGCATGATCACCGCTTCGGCTTTTGCCGGATCTTCTTTGTTGCCAATCAACTCAAGAATGATATTTTCGCGATTCACTTTTTTTACCGTGCCGATAACAATTTTTCCTTCTTCATTAATAAATTGTTCCACCACTTTGCTGCGTTCCGCATCACGGATTTTAGTGCTGATCACCTGACGGGCGGTTTGCATGGTAATACGATCGAACGCCACGGATTCGATTTGATCTTCAACAACATCGCCGAGTTGAATATTCGGATCATCCAAACGCGCCGCTTCCAAAGTAATTTCGCGCGTCGGATTCACCACTTCTTCCACAACGGTCCAGCGACGGAAAGTATCAAATTCGCCGGTTTTCGGATCAATCGCTACGCGAACGTCAATTTCAGAAGGTTTATCCACGCCCAAACGTTCCTGTTTTTGCGCGTGTTTTTTCTTGGTCGAAAGCGCAATCGCCGCTTCCAACGCTTCAAAAATTACTGCTTTCGGTAACGCTTTCTCGTTTGATACGGCTTCCGCCGCTAATAAAATTTCTTTGCTCATTTATTTAATTACCCAGTTAACAATGATTAAAATTTTGGAATGATATTGGCTTTTTGAATATTGCCGAAAACAAAAACCTGCGGTTGTCCGTCGACGATTAACGTCACCATATCGTTTTCAATTTTTTCCAATTTACCTTGCCATTTGCGACGATCTGACATCGGAATACGCAAATGAAGCGCAATGTCTTCACCGATAAAACGTTCGTATTGAGACAAAGTAAACAACGGACGATCCAATCCCGGCGAAGAAACTTCCAGATTGTATTTATCCGCGATCGGATCTTCCACATCCAGAATCGCACTCACCTGACGGCTGACGTCTGCGCAATCGTCCACAGATACGCCGCCTTCTTTATCGATAAACAAACGTACCGTCATAAAACGGCCGGCACGCTGACATTCTATCCCCCAAAGTTCGAAGCCTAAGTCTTCCACCGAACCTTGTAGCATTTCTTGTAAATTTTGTTCTAATGTTGCCATTTATTCTCCGTAAGACGAACCTGCGGGTTCATCGCTTAACCATAAAAGTGCGGTCAATTTTTGTGATGTTTTTTGTCGAGAAAATCCCACCTATAACGGTTTCATGCGGATTCCAGACATAAAAAAAGGGCGTAAAGCCCAGTGAAAATTTCCAAATTTTACGTACAAAAAAACCCAAATTTCAAATTTGGGTTTCACTGAACCTTTATTTCCTTCTCAATCCGATGAGAAGTGGTTGCGGGGGCCGGATTTGAACCAACGACCTTCGGGTTATGAGCCCGACGAGCTACCAAGCTGCTCCACCCCGCGTCCGAAATATGGGGCGTATTATACATAAAATTCAGGTCATAGCAAGTTTTTATTATTTTTTTTGTTAAAAATTTATGCCCGTACCAATCCCGACGCCGGCCCCTCCGTTATTGGCACCGAATCCGCCAGATACGGAACAACCGGACAAAAGTGCGGTCAAAAGAAACACCAAAATGACTTTTTTCATTGATTTATCCCAAAATTAATGACAGATTTTTTCACGAAGTTGAACGGCGGATTCATATGTTTTCACGCCGTCCGAAGCGCTTCGCTACCATCAAACGAGACATATATATGAAGAAATTTATTCGCCTGTTTTTGCTCAGTTTATGCTGTTTTCCGTTATTTACCCAGGCTTTTTCCATCAGCGAAGAAGAAATCAACGCTTATCTGGCGAAAAAATCCGATATTAGCGATAAAGTAGGCTTTCCCGGATTGTTTTCCTTAGATTATAAGTTGCAGGATTTAACCACTAAAATCGGCCAAAATGATAAAGATCGCGTGGAAATCAGCGGCATTGTGGACGGTATTTTGGGTATTCAGCAAAAACAAATGGCCGGTAAACTGGCCATGACCATCGACACCATTCCTTACTACGATGCGGAAAAAGGCTCCGTTTATCTGAAAGATATCCGTATTCTGAAATGGTCCGGCGAACCGGACAGCTATATGCAGCAATTACAGGGCGTCATGCCGTTTATCAGTCAAAGCGTGGCCGCGTTGATGAGTACTATTCCTATCTATACGCTGGATGACACCAAGCCCCGCGATGTACTGATTAAAACCTTTGCCAAAGGCATTCGAGTGGAAAAAGGACGTCTGGTGCTTGATGCCGGCGTTTTATAAAACATTGTAGACTGCCAATACGGTCAACATCCGATATTATTTAGCTAACAATGCCTTAATGTGGCGCAGTTGTTCGACGTTAGTGAGGAATTTTCCTACATCCTGGGTTTCCGGCTTATGAATGTAAGGAATGCATCCCAACAACGGCGCCGCAATTCTACTGCTGAGTAAATCAATAATCTCCGCATAATGACCTAACCCCGGATTAATCCGGTTTGCAATCCAGCCTAATACCGGTAATCCCATATTTTCGATAGATTGCACTGTCAGTAAAGCGTGATTGATACAGCCTTCTTTAATTCCTACCGCCACAATTACCGGCATCTTGTGCTTCGCCACCCAATCGCCAAAGGTAAACCGTTCATTCATCGGGCTTAGCCAACCGAAAGATCCCTCCACCGCCACGGCGTCATAAGTTGCCGTTAAACGCGCCAAATCCTGATCAATTTTATCCAGTTTAATACGCCCCTTTTCCGCCGTAATCATCGGTACGGTTTGCAAAAAGGTATAACTGTTAATATCGCGATAAGACACGTTTTCTTTTGTGGAATTCTGCAGAACCAATACGTCGCGATTGTCCTCATCGCCATAATCGTTTTTCGGATCGTCCAATGAATCCGCGTACACGGGTTCGTCCTGTCCGCAGGCGATAGGTTTAAAACCGACAATTTGCGTGCCCATTTCCTGCAGTACCTGAATAATGGCACGGCTACAAATGGTTTTGCCCACGCTTGTATCTGTTCCGGTAACAAAAAAAGTACGCATATTTCCCCCTAAATTTATAGGGGATAATTCTACGTGAATTAATCGAGGAAAATATTGAGCTGACGCAAAGTTTGCGTGATTACCGTTAATTATTTTTCAATAACGGATAAGAAATGTTGCAACCCTTGGCTGTCTCCCTGTTTTACCATGGTTTGCATCACCCGGGTCGGCGAATGAAGCAATTTATTCATTAACTTGCTACTAAATTCTTCCAAAATTTTGTCCGCACTTTCGCCCTGAGACAGGGAAAGTTGCGCTTTTTCCAGCAATTCGCGGCGAATTTGATCCGCATTCTCACGATAAGCGCGAATAAGATTCGATGCCTGATGAATTTTCAACCACTCAAAGAATTCCCGGCATTCCTCGGCAATGATACTTTCCGCCTGTTCGGAAGCTTTTTCCCGTTCGGACAAATTGTGGCTGATGATATTTTGCAAATCATCCACCGTGTAATGATACACGCTGTCCAGCTTGGCAACGTCTTCTTCTACATCGCGCGGCACCGCAATATCCACAATCAGAACGGGTCGATAACGACGCCGAATTTGTGACTGTTTCATCATTTCGTAAGAAATCAGCGCGGTCGGGCTGCCTGTTGAAGAAATAACGATATCCGCCTGATTTAAGCCCTGTTGCAATTCGGATAACGACAATACCTCAATAGACGCCGGTTCCAGCTTTTCCACCAAGACTTCCGCCCGTGCCCGCGTACGATTGGCAATCACCAGTTTTTTCACACCGTGACGCAACAAATGACGCGCCACCAACTCAATGGTTTCACCGGCACCGACCAACAGAATAGTCAACTCACGCAAACTTTCGAAAATCTGACGCGCCAGACTACAAGCGGCATAGGCGACAGACACCGCGCTTTCACCGATATTGGTTTCGGTACGCACACGTTTTGCGGTAGCAAAGGTTTTTTGGAATAAGCGAGAAAGTTCGCTGGAAATGCCCGCACTTTGTCCGTTCTGATGCTGCGCCTGATAATATGCTTCCGCAAGCTGATAAGCCTGTTTCACCTGGCCCAGAATCTGCGGTTCGCCCAAAATCAGGGAATCTAAACCGCAGGCCACACGCATTAAATGCATCACCGCCTGTTGGTTCTGATAAAAATACAGGCAATCCTGCAAGTCGGTTAATTGAATTCGGTGAATTGCCGCAAACCACACTACGCATTCATCAATCCATGCGGCGGTCTGTTCGGGTTGGATAAATTTATTATGCAGATAAATTTCGGTGCGGTTACAGGTTGAGAGAATCACGGCGTTTTGTGCCAATTTCAGTTCTTCGATTTGGTTCAATGCCGATAGTCGTTTTTCTTCCGAAAACGCGACTTTTTCACGCAACGCAACCGTTGCGGTTTTATGATTGATACCAAGCACTAAAATTGTCATTTTGTTGAATCGCCGACAGGGCGCACTCCTCGAAATCGCTTACGCTGTAAAAATCCCGTTATTCTAATCAATTCGAATAACGGGAGCAAATTGCAGTCGGCAGATTACCTCTGATTAGGTAATCCCGTACGCCGGAAAAGATCTTTACTATACACCGCCGATGTCGGGTTATTCACATCAAATCCGCGGACGGAAGGATGGATATACACCGCTCGCTGAGCCTGATATAAAGGTAAAAAATAGCGTTCCTGCTTCACTAAATGTTGAATTTTCTGATAAAGTGCGGTCCGTTCCGCTTCAGTTTTTGTAGTAAGCGATTGTTCCAGCCATTGATTAATTTCCGCATTGTCAATGCCCGTTTTATTATCCGGATATTGCCCGTGCAACAAGTTAAAGAAAGCGGAAGGATCGTTATAATCCGCACACCATCCCGAACGAATCACCTGAAACTCGCCTTTTGCCTGTTTCTCCAGCAAGGCGGCGAAAGAAACCGGTTCCGGCGTGACATGAATCAATTCGGATTGAGACCAAGTGCGGACTAAACGATTTGCAATATTTTCCTGCGGATAACCGCGATCATAGGTCAAGGTAATATGTAACGGGTTTTCCGCCGAAATGCCGGCTTGCTGCAATAACGCTTCCACAACGCTCGGCTGCCACTCCTGGTTTTGTTCCGTTTGCATATGACGCGGCAAAAAATCACTCAACGGCCAGGCCGGCAAATGTTCATTCTGCACGATATACTGGGACGAAATCATCGAAACCAGCGCCGTTCTGACCGCCCGTTGACTCAATTTGGCATCCCGCAGATTAAACTGATAGAAATAAGTACAAAGCGTCGGAAAATAAGTAGCCTGCGAGGTATTTTTCGGCGATTCAAGCCAATCAACCGAATCCGGCGATTGGTCGTCCGATATTTTTTCATAAACCACCGATTGAAAAGCCACATTGGCTTCGTTCCAATAAGCGGGATTTTTATTCAGGAAAATCCGATTGCCCTGCTTGCGAATAAATCTATAAGCGCCGTTACTCAAAAACTCCGTCGGCATATCGCCCCGCGTCGGTAAAAACGCCGCATGCGCCAGCATTTTCGGCAGATACGGCGTCGGTTTATCCAGCTCGATTTCTAAAACGTTCTCATTCACCGCCCGCACGCCAAGCTGCTCCAGCGATAATTGTCGCGCCATGACGGCTTGCGAATTCAACAGATTAATATAGGAAAGATAATTCTTTAACGGGCTATCGGACTGCGCAAGTTTCCGCCAACTGTCCACAAAATCCCGCGCCAGCACCGGTTCGCCGTTCAACCATTTTGCCTGCGGACGTAAGTGAAAGCGCCAAAGTTTATCATTTTGGCTTTCCCAACTTTCGGCCGCGCCCGGTAAAATATTGCCCTGCGCGTCCAAAATCACTAAACCTTCCAGTAAATCCCGCAAAAAATCCGCTTGTTCAACATTGTTCATGCTCAGCACATCCAAAGTCAGCTCGCCGTATACGCCGCGAATCAGCTGATCCTGCGTCCGTGCCGGCGACGGAAAAGCCGCTTGTGACATTTCGGCTTGGCGGTTGGCTTCTATGCCGGATAATTTTCGAGCGAATTGCGACAAAGGTTCACAGGCGGATAAAGCGCAAGCCGTAAAAAAAACTATCAAAAAACGTACCGCACTTTTCCATGAAAAAAGCCGTCGTGAAATAAAACACCAAATACGTTGCATAAAATTAATACCGGACAAGCGGACAATCCCCCAAGCAAGCTCCCAAAAGAAAAGGCCTTTGATAGCGTATCAAAAGCCTTTCAAATTGTCACGTCAGCAATTAAAGCGCGGAAACGTTAAGTTTGGAACCGCCGACAATACGCACGCGGGCACCCGGTTTTAAACTGGCGTCCGCTTTTTGTACCACCACGATTTCATTACCGTCGTCTTTTTTAATCACCAGTTCCAAAGCATCGACCTGGCTGGCTTTTTCTTCCACTTTGCTACCGATAACGGCGCCTGCAACCGCACCGATTGCACTGGCAACGGCTCGACCGGAACCGCCGCCGACGGTTGAACCGGCGATACCGCCCAGCGCGCCGCCGCCTACCGTACCAATCACACCTTGGTTATCGGCCTGAACTTTTACCGCACGGGCGGATACAATCGTGCCATAACTGATTGAACGCGCTTCTTTCGCTTGATCGGCGGTATAAACGTCGCCGCTGAATATATCCGTATTGGCACAGCCTGTAACGCCTAAACCGACTAAAATCGCTAACGCTAATGTGATTTTCTTCATTTTATTGCTAACCTTAAATAAGTTAATTAGTACACAATGCTCGCTCTTGACAAGGTTGCATGAGACATTGAACGGGAAACGTTACGTACTTTGTTATCGTCGTAAACACGTACACAAGCTCCCACGACCAAATCGGAATCGTATTTTTGCGCAACCACCACATCTTCCGAAGCCGTTGCGCGTTGAGCCGCTTCACAATTATCTTTTCTAACGGTTAATTTTAACTCACCGCCTTCATTAGAAGAAAAAAGAACAGTGCCTTTATAACCGTTATCTTGTTGGCTTGAACAAGCCGTTAAACCTAATGTCGCCAGAACGACAAACGCTAAAGTCATTTTTTTCATTCGAAAACCCCGACAATTTTCTTAATAGAGTAAGGGTGAACTTTAATCGACGTATGATTTTGAAGGCTATCTTTCAAACTCACCGCAATAGAAGGATTGGGCAATAGCTCGCCTTCCGCCTTAGGTTCACTCACTTTGATAGTTAAACGGTCGAATTGGTTCCATAAAAATACCGATTGAACCCGCGTTATCCACTCGTTTGTCGATTCTTTCGCCAAAAACGGCAGCACAAACTCAATGTGTTCCCAGGTTTCATACCGATAAATTTTATCCTTAGGGAATGGCAATTCAATAACGTCGACAAATTGGTGCAAAAACGGCAGGGGTTCGTCTAATTGAATCAGGTAAATCACCCTTCCGTTAACCAAATTATCCGCTAAAATTGTACCGCACTTTAACAGCCGCACCAACCAGTTTTGCCCCATCTCCGATGAGTTTACCCGCAGCGCGAGGTGATCAATCGCATAATCCGTTAAATTTACCCGTATTTCAGTCGCTAACGCCTGAATTTTCCGTTCAAAATCCTGATATTCCCGATAAAGTGCGGGAGAATTTTGAAAGATTTTATGATTTGACGCATCCATCAGCTTTCGTTCTCCGCTATTTCATCTAAAACATTCAACAATTCGCGTCCGAATTCGGCCCGCCAGCCCCGTAATAAATCCGGTAATTTATCCGGATTTTTGCCTTTAAGCCAAACCCATTTCATTAAGCTTTCCAGACTTCGCTTGCCGGCAATAATTTCCGGCGCCAAATCCGTCGGCGCAACGGCTTTTAATTTTTGCTGTAACGCCTTTAAAGCGGATTTATAACGAGGATCTTCCGACAATCGTCGAATAGCGGCGGGATAAGCCTGCTCCGGTTGTTCCGCCGCTTGCGCCACTAAATTCAGCATTTTTTTACCGTGAATACGAATTTCGTGCGGATGAAGTCCCAACTCCGACAACGCCGACATATGCTGCGGCGCATTTTTTGCTACCGCCCATAAACTTTCGTTGCGCACCACAAAATTGAGGGCAAGATCGCGCTTCACCGCTTCTTCCTGGCGCCATTTCGCCAGTAATTTCAACCGCATTAAAGCTTGCGGTTCCAGTCGCCACGCGTTCGGCACATTTAAGTAAGCCGATTCCGCATCTTTTTCCCGTAATTGTTTTTCCAGCAATAAATGACAATCAAATTCGACCGCACTTTGCCAGCGGGTTTGCGCCAATTCCGCCGCCATTTTCCGATACAAAGGCAATAAATACCACACGTCCGCCGCCGCATAACGTAATTGCTTTTCCGATAACGGACGGGCAAGCCAGTCGGTGCGCGTGGCGTCTTTGTCAATTTGCAAAGCGAAATAATGCCGGATCAGCGTGGCCAATCCGGTGGAATTCGGAAAAGCTAAAAATCCCGCTATGATTTGCGTATCGACAATCGGTTGCGGCAATTGCTGAAAATAACAGGAAAACACTTCCAAATCCTCGTAGCAAGCGTGCAGCACTTTGATGACGTTTGTATCCGCCAGCAAAGCGATAAAAGGCGAAAAATCCGTAATGGTCGTGGGATCAATCAGGCTTACTTGGTCGCCGTCGTATAACTGAATCAGTCCTAATTTGGGGTAATAACTTCTGACCCGAATAAATTCGGTGTCCAACGCGACCGCACTTTTCCGTTGCGCCCGTTCGCATGCGGTTTTCAGCGCATCATCGCCGGTAATAAGATGAAAACTCGGTAAATTCTGGATTTCTTTGATCATTTATTATCTCAAGGTTTTTCGTTTTACAATCACTTAAATAACAATGCACGTTCGGAAACGTGCATGTTTGGTTAATTTTTCATTCGTTTATTGATTTCTTCATCGCGCAACACGCGTCGCAATATTTTGCCCACATTGGATTTCGGTAGTTCGTCGCGAAATTCGATTTCCTTCGGCACTTTATAACCGGTTAAATGCTGACGGCAATGGGCTTTCAATTCCTCTTTGGTCAGTCCCGGATCTTTTTTTACCACGAAAATTTTAATGGTTTCCCCCGAAACGGGATGAGGTATGCCCACCGCCACTACTTCCGCGACCTTATAATTCAGCATCACCACATCTTCAATTTCATTCGGATAAACATTAAAGCCGGAAACTAAAATCATGTCTTTTTTGCGATCCACAATGCGCATAACGCCTTTTTCATTCATGGTCACAATATCGCCGGTCGCCAGCCAACCGTCTTTTAGCACTTCGGCGGTGGCTTCGGGCCGCTGCCAGTAACCTTTCATCACCTGTTCGCCTTTCACCCAAAGTTCGCCCGATTCGCCCAAGGGCGCGTTTTCACCGGCTTCGGTAACAATGCGCACATCCGTATTCGGTACCGGCGAACCGATACTGCCGTCGTGCACCAGGCTGTTCACGTTTGATGCCGCCACCAATGGGGAACATTCGGTTAATCCGTAACCCTCGATAATATTACTACCGGTTAATTCATGCCAGCGGGTTGCAATAGCTTGCTGCACCGCCATACCGCCGCCCACGCTTAATTTCAACGCGGAAAAATCCACTTCTTTGAAATTTTCGTTATTCAACAAGGCGTTAAACAAAGTATTCACACCGGTAAAGGCGACAAAACGGTGTTTTTTCATTTCTTTTACCAAGCCGTCAATATCCCGCGGATTGGTAATTAACACCGCTGTCACGCCCAGCTCGATAAACAGCAGACAATTTACGCTGACAGCAAAAATATGATACAGCGGCAACGGCAGAATCGCTTTACGCTGACGCGAACGATCGCCGATAAAAGGAATGGCAATCCATGCACACTGCATCACACTGGCAATCAAATTACCGTGAGACAACATCGCACCTTTCGCCACGCCGGTGGTGCCGCCCGTATACTGGAGCATGGCTAAATCGTCACGTTCCAAATCGGGACGCACATATTGGCGTTGTTTGCCGATACTCAGCACTTCGCGAAACGTTACCGCATGAGGTAATTTATATTTCGGTACCAGTTTTTTCACGTATTTCACCACGAAATTCACCAGCGTACGCTTACCGAAAGAAAGCTGATCGCCCATTCGGGTCAGAATCACATGCTTAATTTCCGTATTAAACACGATTTTTTCCAGAGTCGAAGCGAAATTGGAAACCACTACGATGGCTTTTGCCCCGCTGTCCTGCAACTGATGTTCCAGTTCGCGCGGAGTATAGAGCGGGTTGACGTTCACCGCAATAAGCCCGGCGCGCAAAATCCCGAATAAAGAAATCGGATATTGCAGTAAATTGGGCATCATCAACGCCACGCGTTCACCGGCTTTCAGTTTTAATTCGTTCTGCAGATAAGCGGCAAAAGCGCGGCTGCGTTCTTCCAGTTTACGAAAGGTTAAAACCTGTCCCATATTAATATAAGCGGGGCGATCCGGATGCTCGCGTACCGCTTTATCAAACATATCCAACAGATTACGATATTTTTTTGTATCAATTTCCGTATCCGAACCTGCCGGATAATTCTGATACCACAATTTTTCCATAGATAACTCGACGTCCCTTTACTTTTAATTTTGTTCTATTTATCGCAATATGGTGCGGACTCTCGGTTCCCGATGCCAGAAACCGCCGTAATATCCCCATCTCGGACCGAATCCGTAATAAAAATCGTCCCAATAAGGATCATAATAATATTCCTGCGTCAGTTGCCAGCGCTTAAACGCCGCCGCACTCACCACCGGAAAAGCATAATCCGCCTGATCGATTTTACCCTGTTCTTGGCCCGTTAACCGGCCTTTCACCGTAATGTATTGATTTTTCAGGCTTTCCGGATCCACAAAACCGGGCAGATAAGCAATAAAGCGCCCGTCCGTCGGCCCGTCCCACACCGGTTTGGCCGAAAAACCGCTTACCGGCAGGCTCATAACTTCCACTTTGGTTTGATTTTTTAACGCCTGAGCCGACAGAATTTTACCGCCCAAACGCACAATCCGGCAGCGGCAAGTATAATCGTCCGCTTCAATTTTGTTGAGTTGCTGAATGGTAAATTCGTCTTTTTCCAATCCCTGCGGCGGTGAAACGCAGGCGGCCAGGAAAAGTGCGGTCAAAAANNAAAAAGCAACGTTTTTTTCGCACCCGCCACAGGGACAAAAAACCGAATCGTGCCGTTCGTTGCAGACCCAATATTCATACCGTTTTTCATACTTTCTCCTTATCTTACCGATAACGAAAAAAATCCACCCGCCGTTAACTCCGTCCCGGCAATTTTTTCCATGTCACTTCATTACGCAGGTAAACCGGTTCGATATCCGCCGCGTTCAGTAGCCGCTTTTGATGCCACATGGGGATCGCCAAGCTCAACATATATTGAGCGGAAGGCAAATCAATGCCCGATTGGCGGTTTAAGCCGGCTAATTGCGGATATGCCGCCCAGCCCGTGCCGACGGTTTGCCAATCGTCATCAAGCTTTGCAAGCTGTTCCGCCACCCGTTCCGGCGAGCAAACCCGTTCGCTGATGACGGGTTGCCATTGCAAAAACTCGCCGAATTTCTCCCGCACTTTTTCCGCTTTTAAGCAGGAAAAATACACTTCGTTCATCCGCGCATCAATGGCGGCAAGCACTTTCGTCGCCTGCAGTTTTTCGTAAGCCGCCTGCGCCATAGCGGTTAAATTCGACACCGCGATCACCGGCAAATCGGCTCCCAGCGCCAATCCCTGCGTGATGCCCGTGCCGACGCGAACGCCGGTAAAACTGCCCGGGCCGCGCCCGAAAACTAAGGCATCCACCTGATTTAAACGAATGCCCGAAGCGGCTAAAATTTCATCCACCATCGGCAAAATACGTTTGGTGTGGCTTCGTTGCGCCGTTTCGTCCAAATGCGTTTTTTCGCCTTGATGCAATAATGCGACCGAACAGGCTTCCGTTGACGTATCCAACGCCAACAAGGTTAAATTTTTCATCATATTGCTATTTTTGTAATTGTTGTAAGAATTCTATCACTTTCTTTAAATCGCGGGTACGCTTGGCGTTCGGCAGACTCTTTAAGAAGGTCTCGCCATAATTCCGATTGACCAAACGACTGTCACAAATAATCACCGCGCCTTTGTCCGTCACATCGCGGATAAGGCGCCCGACGCCCTGTTTCAGCGCGATAACCGCTTCAGGAATCTGGATATCGCTGAAAGGCTCGCCGCCCTGTAACTTACAGTCTTCAATGCGAGCTTTTAATAAAGGTTCGTCAGGCGAAGTAAAAGGCAGTTTATCGATAATGACCAACGATAACGCATCGCCGCGCACATCCACACCTTCCCAAAAGCTGGAGGTCGCCACCAGCACGCTGTGTTCTTCCTGAACAAATTGTTCCAGCAGTTTGCCTTTGCTGGTTTCGCCCTGTAACAAAACGGAAAGCCGGCTGTGTTCGCGGAAATATTCCGCTAATCCGCGCATCATAAAATATGAAGTGCAAAGGACAAAACAACGCCCTTTGTTGGCTTCAATCACCGGCAGCAACATTTCGCCCAACTGCACGAGGGTGTGTTCCTGATTGCTGCTTGGCAAATAGCGCGGCACGCATAATAACGCCTGTTCGGGATAATTAAACGGGCTTTGCAACACTTTTTGTTCCGCCTGCCGAATTCCTAATCGCCGGCAAAAATGGTCAAAGGTTCCGCCTACTTCCAAAGTGGCGGAAGTAAAGATCCAGGTGCGATCCCGTTCGCTAATTTTCTCGCCGAATTTGTCCGATACCGTCAACGGCGTAATATGCAAACCGAATTGGCGGTTAAAGGTTTCATACCAGTAACAATACCCCGTCACCGAAAGATCCGACAGGCGGTGAAGCTGCAATTTGACGGCGGCAATGCGTTCGTAAATACTGTCCAGCGTTTGCGAACGCCCTAGCGCCAGTTTGATCACTTCCGCCGTAAAATCCAATTTTTCCGTTAAAAATTCGAAGCCTTTTTTGACCGCACTTTGGCTAAATAATTCGCGTAAATTGCCGCGCTGATTGCCTTCCCCCAACAGCAAGCGGAAATCCTGCACGATTTTCATCAAATGCTCCGCCGCCACGCCGAGTTGTTGCATATCCTTCACTTCGGTGCGATAGACAATTTGGATGTCTTTGCAAATATCGAACAGCTGGCGCGAAGTCAGCGATTGTCCGAAATACTGGCTGGCAATATCGGGCAATTGATGGGCTTCGTCAAAAATAATCACTTCCGCATGGGGAATTAATTCGCCGAATCCGCTTTCTTTCACCGCCATATCGACACAAAACAAATGATGGTTCACCACCACTAAATCCGCCGCCAACGCCCGTTTTCTCGCTAACGCCACATAACAATCGTTATAATTCGGGCAATCGCTGCCGAGGCAACTTTCCGTCGTGCTGGTTAATTGCGGAAAAATCGGACTGTCTTCCGGCAAGGTAGTGCATTCGCTTAAATCGCCGGTTTGGGTGGAATTATTCCACGCTCTCACCTTAGACAAATCCGCCAGCACCGATTTATCGCCCAACACGCCTTGAGCAATCACCTGATCCAACCGTTCCAGACACAAATAATTCGCCCGACCTTTCAATAAGGCGATTTTGCCGGAATAACCCAACGCCGTTTTGATTGCCGGCAAATCGCGATTAAACAGTTGATCCTGTAAATTCTTCGAACCGGTAGAAATAATGGTTTTCTTTTTTGCCAATAACGCAGGAGCCAAATATGCAAACGTCTTACCGGTGCCGGTGCCGGCTTCCACCACCAATACGCCTTTAGATTCAATCGCATTTCCGACCGCAGTTGCCATTTCCAACTGTTCCCGGCGGGGACGAAAACCTTTTATATAGCGGCTTAATTCTCCGTTATCGGAAAAAACCTGAATTATTTGCTGTTGTTCTACCATTCTGTTCCGTTTCGGCATAATATTGGCATAATATTTAGGGCGTGATTGTATCAGATTTTGCTCCGGAAAATAGAAGGACTAACGATGAAACGTAAATTTATTCGACACATTGATACCGGCATTTCCCTTTATCAATATAATGACATCCCCGTCATTGAAGCGGAACATGCCGTCGGCTCGGCCAAAATCGCCCTGCAAGGCGCACATTTATTGAGTTGGAAGCCGGCCGGCGCACAACATGACGTGCTGTGGCTGAGCGAAATCGAGCCGTTCAAAGCGGGCAGCGCCATTCGCGGCGGCATACCGGTTTGTTTTCCCTGGTTTAACAATGCGGGAACACCGGCGCACGGTTACGCCCGAATCTCGCTGTGGGAATTAACGTCCCATCAAATCGCACCGGATTCGTTTCAACTCACATTTACGCTGATTCATGAAAAACAAACCGTCGCCACACTCACCATGATCTTTAGCGCCGATTGTCAACTTGTCTTTACCAATCTGACGGGACAGGAAGCGCAAATTGCCTTGCATAGTTATTTCAAGGTAGGCGATATTCATCGTACGGAACTGTTGAATCTGCCGAACTCCGCCTTTAATTCACTCACTCAACGGCAGGAAAACGTGCCCGTTCCGCGAATCATCCGGGAAAATGTAGATTGTATTTATAGCGCCGAAGCGGGCGCCACAATTATTGCGGATAAAGCGTATCAACGTCATATTGAGATAGAACACCAAAATGCCGGCGATATTGTGGTATGGAATCCGTGGCATAAAACCACCGGCAATATGAGTGAAAGCGGTTATCAAACCATGATTTGCGTGGAAACCGCAAGAATCCGGCAGCCGATTCATCAGGAATCGGTAGGGGTGATTATTCGCGTTAAATAAAAAACCCGGCTTTTTTATGCGTAACCGCCAGTGCGATTACTTATGGCTTCGCCACCGTTGGCAAAGCCAACGTTCAAAAAACGTTGCTTTTTTTGACCGCACTTTTATGCTTCGTTAAAGCCAGCCTAACTGAGAAAGAATGATCAAGCCTAAAGAAGAGGCGAATGCCGAACCGATAGTGGTGATGCCGATAATATTCGCCACCGTAACGCCGTTGCCGCCCATGCCGCGCACCATAGCGTAGGTGGCGGCCGCCAGCGGCGTGGTGGTCATCAGCAACACAATGCCTAATTCCATGCCGAATATGCCAAATAAACGGGATATGGCAATCATTACCGCCGGAGCGACAATCAACCGCCCGATCACGCCCCAGGAAATGACGCGGGAGCCCCATCCCATGGTTTTAAAATTAATGGTCGCGCCGGTACAGATTAAGGCTAACGGCAAAGTAATATTGGCTAAATGATGCCCGGTGGAAACCACGGCTTCCGGCAGCGGAACGGCAAAAAAATTCATCGCCAGTCCGGACACAATCCCGATAATCAGCGGATTCTTTAAAATATTGAAAAACACGGCGGAGAACCGGACTTTTGTACTAGAAAGCGAACGGGTAATGGTAATCACGCCGTAAATGTTATACAGAAAAATCAGAACGGCGGAATAAATGGACGCCGGCGCAAACGCGGCGTTTCCATAGGCGTTAACGCAAAACGCCAAACCTAAAATGCCGTTGTTTCCGCGAAAAACCGACTGAACGAAAGTGCAACGCTCGCGCTTTTCCGCAATAAATTTACCGGCGAAAATTTCGGCCGAAACAAACAAAAAGGTCGTGCCGAGAAAGGCCACTATAATCAATGGCAGCTGGCCGGCATAATCGATTTTTGAATCGTATACGTTGAAAAACAACAATAACGGCAAAGTAAGATTAAAGATTAAACGGGTCGCTTTTTCACAAAAAGCATCATCCAGAAACTGGCGCCGCCGCAATACCATGCCGATGAGCAACAACAGCAAAGTCGGCAACGTGACATTCACGGAAAATATCAGAGAAGAAAGAAAATCACTATTCATAAGCCTTGCCGCTTGAAAGAACGGATAAAAAAACAAAACCCCGGTTTGTTAACCAGGGCTTTTTCACGCTAAAATTATCGACGGATTACGTCAACTCCGCCCATGTAAGGACGTAAAACTTCCGGCACCGTGATAGAACCGTCGGCATTCTGATAATTTTCCAGTACCGCCACCAAAGTGCGTCCTACGGCCAGTCCGGAACCGTTCAACGTGTGCACTAAACGCGGTTTTTTATCGCCTTTGGCACGGCAGCGCGCCTGCATACGACGGGCCTGGAAATCCCACATATTGGAACAGGAGGAAATTTCACGGTAAGTATCCTGTGCCGGCAACCAGACTTCCAAATCATAAGTCTTGCAGGAACCGAAACCCATATCACCGGTACAAAGCAAAACTTTACGATACGGCAAATTCAATAACTGCAACACTTCTTCCGCGTGACCGGTCAATTCTTCCAAGGCTTCCATGGATTTTTCCGGCTCCACAATTTGCACCATTTCCACTTTGTCGAACTGATGCATACGAATTAAACCGCGGGTATCGCGACCGTATGAACCCGCTTCGGAACGGAAACAAGGCGTATGTGCGGTCATTTTTAACGGTAAATCTTCCGCATTCAGAATTTCATCGCGCACTAAATTGGTCACCGGAACCTCGGCTGTCGGAATAAGCGCGTAAGGCTGCTCGCCTTCCAAAGCTTTGGTGTGAAACAAATCTTCGCCGAATTTCGGCAACTGACCGGTTCCGTACAACGTCGCGTGGTTCACCAAATAAGGAACGTAAGTTTCCAAATAACCGTGTTTTTCCGTGTGAAGATCCAGCATAAACTGCGCTAATGCGCGGTGTAATTTGGCAATTTGACCTTTCATCACGGCAAACCGCGCACCGCTTAATTTCACCCCGGCGGCAAAATCCAGACCGTCAATATTTTCACCCAGCGTCACATGATCTTTCACTTCAAAATCGAAGGTTCTCGGCGTTCCCCAACGGGAAACTTCCTGATTTTCCGTATCGTCTTTACCCAACGGTACCTCATCCGCCGGAATGTTCGGAATCGTCAATAAAATGGTATTTAATTCGGCGGATACGTCGTCAAACAACGCTTTTGCCTGGGCCAATTCAATGCCTAAATGATCCACTTCGTCCAATAAAGATTCGATATCTTCGCCGCGCGCTTTGGCGGCGCCGATAGCTTTGGAACGCAAATTACGCTCCGCCTGCAAAGTTTCGGTTTTCACCTGCAATGCTTTGCGTTGTTCTTCCAGTTCCTTTAATTGTTCCACATCCAGAATAAAATGACGCTTCTCTTTTAATTTTTGTGCGGTTTCTTCCAGATTATTACGCAGTAAATTCGGATCGATCATGGCTACCTCAGTTCATTATTTGCAATAAAATATTTTTTTATTGTAACGGCATTCGGGCGAAAAATACAGGGTTCTTTGATAAATAGGCGGGAATAAAGTGCGGGCAAAAAACAACGCATTTTTTGCCCGCACTTTACGACTGACGGCGACGGAATTTATCGATATTTAAAAGGTGAATTTCACGTGCGGTGAAAATTCCGTCCATTTTCCGTTTACCGCACTGGCTAAAACGCGGAAATCATGGCTGAAAACCGTCAGATTGGCAATTTTACCCGCTTCGACGGAACCCAGAAAATCCGCGACACCGACGGCTTCGGCCGGATACAGATTCGCCATGCGTAAGGCTTCGTCTAAAGGAATACCGACTTCTTTCACGAGATTGCCGACGCTTTCGATCATGGTTATCGCCGAACCGCCTAAGGTGCCGTTGCCGTCAAAACATTTGCCGTCGCGCACATAAACCGTGGTGCCGACAAAATCAAATCGGACGATATCCGACCCTGCCGCCGCCGTGGCGTCGGTGACCAGATACAATTTTTTGCCTTTACAGCGTTTGGCAATGCTGATGTTGCCGAATTCCACATGCAAACCGTCCGCAATAATGCCGGCGTAAACCTTGTCTTCCTCCAGCACCGCGCCGACGACGCCCATTTCCCGCCCGGATTTCACCGGCGACATGGCGTTATGTAAATGCGTAGCCAAGGTGGCGCCGAGGGCAAACGCCTGTTTAGTTTGTCGGTAAGATGCGTCGGAATGCCCCACCGCCACTCGAATACCTTTTTTCACAAAATCGGCGATAAAACGAGCGGTGGCATTTTCCGGTGCAATGGTCATAACACGGATAACATCGGCGTTTTCAGTTAAAAAATCGTACATTTCCGGGGAAATTTCCCGCACGAATTCCGCTTGGTGGACGCCTTTTTTGGCTAAGCTGATATAAGGTCCTTCTAAATGCAGGCCCAGCGCCTGATTGCGGTATTGCGCCAAATATTCTCGCATAATTTTGACCGCACTTTTCATGCCTTCATCGGTTGCGGTAATAAAAGTCGGCAAATAACTGGTGGTGCCCGAACGCAGATTGGTTTGCTGCATAATTTCCAGCGTTTTTACCGAAATATCGCCGTTAAACATGACTCCGCCGCAGCCGTTCAGCTGCAAATCGATGAAGCCGGCGGTCAGATTATGCCCCTGCAAATCCACCGAAGATAGCCCGGCGGGCACATCTTCTTCACGTACAACGGCCACAATGCGATCGTTTTCCACAATCACCGCATGGCCGTAAAGCACTGCCGTGCCGGTATAAATTACGCCGTTGATCAACGCATATTTCATTTTTCTCTCCAAAACCGAATAACGTTTATTTTTTCCAGCGAACATTTTCGCTCTGTCGATCCAATTCCCGCAACCAATCCAATTTTTCTTTAATCTTAATTTCCATGCCGCGCGAACTCGGGAAATAAAGTTGCGTATCTTTCAAGGCTTCGGGAAAATAATTTTCTCCCGCGGCATAAGCGTTCGGTTCATCGTGAGCATAACGATATTCCGCATGATTACCCAATTCTTTCATCAACTGCGTCGGCGCGTTGGTTAAATGGCGCGGCACGTCATAATCCGGCGATTGTTTCGCCAACGCTTTCGCCGCTTTGAAGGCGAGATAAACGGCGTTACTTTTCGGCGCCGCCGCAAGATACACAATGGCTTGGGCAATGGCGCGTTCGCCTTCCGCCGCGCCCACCCGGGTGAAGCAGTCCCAAGCGCTCAACGCCACCTGCATGGCGCGCGGATCCGCGTTGCCGATATCTTCGGAGGCGATGGCCAGCAAACGCCGCGCCACATACAGCGGATCGCCGCCGGCGGTGATAATGCGGGCATACCAATACAACGCCGCATCGGGCGCGGAACCGCGAATGGATTTATGCACGGCGGAAATCAAATCATAAAAACGATCGCCGCCCTTATCGAATCTGGCTTGCCGCTCGCCCAACACTTCCGTCAGTAAAGTGCGGTCGATTTTTTTACCGTTTTTGTCTTCTTCCGCCATATCCGCCATTAATTCCAGACAATTCAACGCCAGACGGGCGTCGCCGTTGACGTATTCCGCCAGCAAACGCAGCAAATCCGCTTCCAAATTTAACCGCATTTTACCCAAACCGCGTTCTTCATCCGCCACCGCTTGCTGCAAAACCTGTTCCACGTCCGCCGTAGTCAGGGATTTCAGAACGTACACCCGCGCCCGCGACAATAAGGCGTTGTTCAATTCAAAAGAAGGATTTTCCGTGGTTGCGCCGATAAAAATAACGGTGCCGTCTTCAATGTGCGGCAAAAAGGCGTCCTGCTGACTTTTATTGAAACGATGGACCTCGTCCACAAACAAAATAGTTTGACGATCCGCCAAGCGGTTCCGTTTCGCCCGCTCAATGGCTTCGCGGATCTCTTTCACGCCGGAAGTGACGGCGGAAAGGCGTTCCACTTCCGCATTAATACGATGAGCGATAATTTCCGCCAAAGTGGTTTTACCTGTGCCCGGCGGCCCCCATAAAATCATGGAATGCGCGTGACCGGCCTCTATCGCCCGACGTAACGGCTTGCCCTTGCCGATCAAATGCTGCTGTCCGCAATATTCATCCAACGTACGCGGGCGCATGCGGGCAGCAAGAGGGCGAAAATCATTTTCGGCAAAATCGAAATTCAGGTTAGCCATAATGGAATCCCTTACGGAAGGTTGAAAAATGGAGATTTATACAAAGAAAGAGTGGGCGCGCCGCCCACTTTATGCCGTTATTTTTTCTTTTTGCGCTGATCGTCGAATTCCGCGCCTTTCGGCACGCTGAAGCTGAATACGCTATCCGCAATATTGTTATTGTTAATATTGCGCAGCATATACAGATTGGATTGCCCGTCTTTTTCGATGGTGCTGAATCCTTTAAGAACGCCGTTACCGTCGATACGAATGTCAAACTGTTTGATATTGCTGTTTTTCGCTTTCGGTTTTAACACGAAAGTATCGGAATTCTGTTGCACGTTATATTGATTCCAGTGACTCGGATCATTGCTGGTCAGCAACACGAACGGCGTATTATTCACCGCGTCGCTCACCCAGTTCGCCGTCACCTGTTCGACGAACGGGTCATAAAACCAAAGGGTTTTACCGTCCGCAATAATTTGCGTTTCCTGCGGTTTTTTATTATCCATGCGAAACAGATTCGGGCGCTTGATTTGAATTTTGCCGCTTCCCTGCTGCACCTGTTTACCGTTTGCCGAACTCACGTTCTGAGTGAAATCCGCGCTAAACACGCTCACTTTCTGCAAACGCGTTTGCAACTCGTCTGCCGCATCCGCCAAAGCCAAAGGCGCCGTCAGCGCTAAGGTTAAAAGTGCGGTCACAAAAAGCAGCGCTTTTTGAACGTTGGCTNNGCTTTGCCAACGGTGGCGAAGCCATAAGTAATCGCACTGGCGATTACGCATAAATTTTTCACTGTTTTTTTCATGTCGCTTTCCTTTTAAAAATTTAGCCGTTCGCTCACAATTAATAATCCGATGAGGTATTGCGCACCAATAATTCCCGTTTACCGTTACGCATTTCGGACACGATGCCCTGTTGTTCCATTTGTTCCATAATATTTGCCGCACGGTTGAAGCCCACTTTCAGCCGACGCTGAATAAATGAGGTGGAAGTCATCCCCGTGCTGCTAACCACTTCCACCGCTTTATCGAACAGCGGATCGAGCTCGTCGTCCGACGCGCCATAACCTTCTTCGTTATCCGCTTCATCCTCTTCCGAACTTTCCAGAATCGAAGAAATATAATTCGGTTTACCCCGCGCCCGCCAGTCGTCCGCCACGCGGTTTACTTCGTCATCGGTCATAAATGCGCCGTGTACCCGCATTAATTCCGTGGTTCCGTTCGCCAGATACAGCATATCGCCACGCCCCAGCAGCGCTTCCGCGCCGTTTTGATCCAAAATCGTACGCGAGTCGTTACGTTGCACTACGGTAAAAGCGATACGGCTTGGAATATTGGATTTAATCAATCCGGTAATCACATCAACGGACGGACGCTGAGTCGCCAAAATCACATGAATGCCCACCGCGCGCGCCTTTTGGGTTAACCGTGCAATCAATTCTTCAATTTGTTTGCCCGCCACCATCATTAAATCGGCAAATTCATCCACGATTAATACGATGTAATTCAGGCGTTCCAGAATCGGCGGCGTGGTATCCATGCTGTCCGACGGCTTCCATAACGGATCAGGAATCACCACGCCTTCCGCGCGATAAGCGTCAATCCGTTCGTTGAAACCTTCGATATTGCGTACCCGCAATTTCGCCAGCAACTGATAACGGCGTTCCATTTCATCCACGCACCAACGTAAAGCGTTGGCCGCTTTTTTCATGTCCGTCACCACTTCCGTCAGCAAATGCGGAATACCGTTGTACACGGACAACTCCACCACTTTCGGGTCAATCATGATGAACTTCACTTCTTCCGGTTTCACCCGATAGAGCAAGCTCAGAATCATGGTGTTGATGCCGACGGATTTCCCCGAACCGGTGGAGCCCGCCACCAACAGATGCGGGGTTCTCGCCAAATCGATGACCACCGGTTTGCCGCTGATATCTTTGCCTAACGCCATCGGTAAAAGTGCGGTAGAATTTCGGAACGTTTCACTGTCCAATACATCGCGCAAATAAACGTTCTGGCGTTTTGCATTCGGCGTTTCGATACCGATATACGGCTTGCCCGGAATGGTTTCCGCCACCCGAATCGCCTTAAATGTCAGCGCCCGCGCCAAATCGGTATCGATACTGGTGACTTTCGACGCTTTCACGCCGGGTTGCAACTCAAGTTCATAACGGGTCACCACCGGCCCGACCAACACGTCTTTCACCGTTGCTTTGACATTGAAATCGCGTAAACGTTGTTCAATTCGCTGCGAAGTAGCACGCAATTCGGTTTCCGTCACATTGACGGTTTGACTGGAATGCTGATCCAACAAATCCAGACTCGGCATATCCGTGGTCGGTTTTTCCGGCGCTTTGTGATCGCCGAACAACGCAATCGCCTGATCGATGGAAATCGTGCGCAAACCCGGGAGCGCGTCGGATTCCGTCGGCGACTCCGCCAAACTGATTCCCATTTCCTGCGCTTTAATCTGACGCGCCTGCTCACGCGCCGCTTCCTGTTGGGCAAACTGCGCCGCTAATTCGGCATCGTCATCTAATTCCTCTTCAATTTTCTCGAAAAGTGCGGTCGGTTTTTTATCGATTTTTCCCATCACTTCAACCGGCTCAACTACGCCGGCGGCGGAAAGCGGATTAGCCGTCTGTCGCGTATCGGTTGACGGCATTAATTTTACTTCGGGAATATGCACGGAATCCGAATCATCCGAAGCAAACATATCGGCCGTTTCCGCTGCATTTGACGCGCCGTTTTGGATAAAAGCCGGCCGCAGGCCCGATTGTTCCGCGACATGCCGCGCGTCCTGAGCTTCATCGTCGTAAGAATAATCGTCGCCGGCAATACTCACATGAGGCAAATTCTGATCCGCGCCCAAATCATAGGCGTCGAATTTTTCCAGCATATCGGCGTTATCGACGCTGATCGGAGCGGTTTTATCCTCTTGCGCCGTCTCCAGGCCCGAAATATGAACGGACGAGGAATCGTTATATGCCGGCACCGAAATAGCCGTTTCATTCTCAGCCCGTTCCGTTTCCGTCGAAGTCGTAAATTCCTCGCCATTCGGCTGCGCATTTTCAGGCGATGCCGGCCGTTCGTTCTGCATGGTAATCCAATTATAAAACGCCACCAGCAGACGAATTAATGAGGCGCCGGAACAAAACACGAAACCGAGAACGGTCAACGCCACGCCGAATAATAAAATGCCGAATTTCCCCATAACCGGAAACAAGTGTTTCACCAAGCTGCCGCCAAGCACGCCGCCGGCCAAATGGTAAGGCGTATTATTCAGCAATAATGCGCAAAGTGCGGTGGCACCCAGCATAAATGTGACAAACCCGAACATGCGCAAACTGAAACGCGTCCAGGTCAGGCTGTCCACACGCTTGGTGCGAATAAAATAAATCGGGGTGATACAGATCAAAAACGGTAAAAGATGTCCGACGTCGCCAAAGAACGTAAAAAACAGATCCACTACCCAAGCACCCAGTTTACCGGCTTTATTAATGATTTCGGGTTGATAACCGGACACCGACCAAGCGCTGTCAAAAGGACTGTAACTGGACCAGGCAATAATCAAATAAAACCCGAAAACTGCGGTCAATCCTAAAATCAATTCCACCAAATAATGTTTCGGCGAAAAACCTTCCGTTATTTTTCTAATCATGTTATTTCAACTGTAAAAAATTCGTCTGTTTCACTTCTTCCATAACCACATAAGTGCGGGTGTCATTCACGCCGGGCAAGCGCAGCAACGTCGTGCCCAGCAATTTGCGGTATGCCGCCATATCGGCAACCCGGGTTTTCAGTAAATAATCGAAATCGCCGGAAACCAAATGGCATTCCTGAATTTCATCCAGCGCCTGAACGGCGGCGTTAAATTCTTCAAATACGTCCGGTTTACCGCGAATCAGGGTGATTTCCACGATCACCAGCAACGGCGCATCCAGTAATTCCGGATTTAACAGCGCACGGTATCCCATAATCACGCCTTGCTTTTCCAGGCGTTTTACCCGTTCAAGACAAGGCGTCGGCGACAACCCCACTTTCTTGGATAAATCGATATTCGAGATTTTTCCGTTACGTTGGAGTTCATTTAAAATTTTGATATCAATAGCATCAAGAGCTTTAGGCAATTTTTTATCCACAAAATTCACCGATTAATAGAATAAAATCCTGTCAAGTGTACATGATTTTTCATCATGTATCAGCATATTAGTCAATAATATTTCCCTATTTTTATGTATTTTTAATTCCGTTTATCGGCGTATAGTTAATCGGTAAAAGTCAGAAGGAGCAAAAATGAACGATTCGAACAATCCGTTTCAGGCCAAATGGTCGATTATCGGAAATACTCTTTGTTTGGGACACTGGGACATTTCTTACCAAGGTCTGCCCGTCATGTTGCCGGAACATAAACGTAGCGAAGATATGGGCACGGACGGCATTTATAACTTTATCGATCCCGAAGACGAGTTATACCGCGAAGGGCTGGGCGAGGACGACTGGATTATCGAAAACGCCGACTGGCTGGCAGATGTGTTTATCGAGCACAATATTCCCATTGAAGAACAAACCATGCGTCATTTTTATCGCGCGGTAAACAAAGAAGACTGGCGTTGCGGCAGCTGCGGAGGATGTATTTAGGTTTTAAGTGCATGTTTTTCTGAAATCCTGTAAAATTCTCCGAATTAATTCAAGCATTAACTACTGAATTCTACTTTAAACGCACATGGAAAAATCTCGTCAAAAATATCTGTTTAAATGGCTGCGTTCGCAGCAAAAGCCCATCAAAAAAGAACTGAATCTGAATATCCTGCTGGCGACCCTTTCCTCATTGATTTTAGTGGCTCAAACCTGGTTATTGGCCTCGTTACTGCACGCTTTAATTATCGAACACAGCGCCCGTTCTGCGCTGATTCCGCAATTTATCGGTCTGTTTATCTGCTTTGCCTTGCGCGCCGGCATACTTTATATACGGGAAAAAATCGGCTTCAAGTGCGGTCAAAAATTACGCAATTTTATTCGGCGACAAATTCTGGAAAAAATTCATGCCGTCGGCCCTGCCGTCATCAACGGCAAATCGGCGGGCGGCTGGGCGACGCTGATGTTGGAACAAGTGGAAAATCTGCATAATTTTTATGCCCGTTACCTGCCGCAGCAAATATTATCCGTCATCGTGCCGTGCGTTATTCTGATTGCAGTATTTCCGTTAAACTGGGCCGCCGGCTTAATCATGCTGCTCACCGCGCCGCTGGTTCCGGTATTTATGATTTTGGTCGGCATTGCCGCCGCCGATAAAAGCCAGCGGAACATGGACACGCTGGCAAAACTGAGCGCGCAATTTTTAGATCGTCTGCGCGGACTGGAAACCTTGCATCTTTTTGACCGCACTTCGGAACAAACCCGGCATATCGAACAAGCCACGGAAGATTTCCGCAAAACCACCATGGACGTATTAAAAATGGCGTTTTTGTCTTCCGCCGTGTTGGAGTTTTTCACCTCAATTTCCATCGCCGTTATGGCGGTGTATTTCGGTTTCAGCTATTTGGGGCAAATCGAATTCGGCCAACTTTCCGCCGGCATGACCTTGTTCGTCGGCTTTTTCTGCTTAATTCTCGCGCCGGAATTTTATCAACCTTTGCGGGATTTGGGCGCTTATTATCACGATCGTTCCGCCGCCATCGGCGCGGCGGACGCCATCGTGGACTTTTTAGACACGGAAACCGCGTCACAACGCCGGCAAAATATTCAAATTCCTCATAAAAGTGCGGTCGATATTTCGGCAGAAAATTTAGTGGTGCTTTCACCGCAAGGCAAGCCGTTAACTCAACCGCTCACCTTCCGTATTCCGGCCGGCAGTCATACGGCGCTGGTGGGGCAAAGCGGCGCGGGAAAAACTTCTCTGATGAACGTTTTACTGGGTTTTCTGAATTATGAAGGAAGCCTGAAAATTAACGGCGTAGAACTCAGCCAAGCGGATATCGCCGCCTGGCGCCGGCAAATTGCCTGGGTGGGACAAAATCCGTTGTTGTTGCACGGTTCTATTTTAGATAATCTGTTGCTCGGCGATATTCAGGCCACGCAAGCAGAAATCGACGCCGCACTGCAACAAGCGAATGCCAAAGAATTCACCGATAAATTAGGTTTAAACAGCGAAATTAAAGACGGCGGTTTAGGCGTTTCCGTCGGGCAAGCGCAACGTTTAGCCGTCGCCCGCGCGTTGTTGCGCAAAGGCAGTTTGCTGTTATTGGACGAACCGACGGCAAGCCTGGACGCACAATCGGAAAATCAGGTGTTGCAGGCGCTGAACGCCATTGATTGCGCACACACTACGCTGATGATTACTCACCGCATTGAAGATTTAAAACACAGCGATCAAATTCTGGTGATGCGACAAGGACAAATCGTTCAGCAAGGACGTTTTGAGGAATTAAGCCGGCAAGGTTATTTTGCGGAACTGCTCAATCGGCGAAATCAGGATATTCAATAAAAAAACTGTGAAAAATTTATGCGTAATCGCCGGCGCGATTACTTATGGCTTCGCCACCGTTGGCAAAGCCAACGTTCAAAAAACGTTGCTTTTTGTGACCGCACTTTACCTATTTATAAGCGACAAAAAATAAAAGTACGATCGAAAAAAACATCATTTTGAGGAAAACGACCATAAAATGCGTGCATTACTTCCCTATTTAAAACTGTTTCGCCATGCCAAAGCCTCTTTAGCGCTCGGCGTGATATTGATGATAACCGGGCTTGCCGCCGGCATCGGTTTACTTTCGCTTTCCGGCTGGTTCCTTGCCGCCACCGCCATTGCCGGCGCAGGAACGCTGTTCAACTTTTTCTATCCCTCCGCCGGCGTACGCGGTTTAGCCATCGGACGCACCGCCGCCCGTTATTTCGAACGCTTAGTCACGCACGACGCCACCTTTCGTATTCTCGCCAAATTGCGGGTGCAGGTATTTGAAAAAATCATTCCGTTGTCGCCCGCGGTGCTAAACCGTTACCGCAACAGTGATTTGCTGAATCGTCTGGTCGCGGACGTCGACACCCTGGACAGCCTGTATTTACGTCTGATTGCGCCTTTCATCAGCGCATCGGCGGTGATTATTTTTATGACGATCGGATTAAGCTTTTTCAGTTTACCGCTCGCCCTTTTTATCGGCGGCACATTGTTAATTCTGTTATTGGTGATGCCGCCGGTTTTTTACCGCCTCGGCACGCGATTCGGCGCGAAACTGACCCAATCCCGCGCCCGCTATCGCGAACAATTTGTGGAATTCATTCAGGCTCAAGCGGAACTGCTGCTGTTTAACGCTTCGTCCGCATTGCGCGACCAATTAAACCGAACCGAGCAAAACTGGCAGGCTTATCAACGGCGGGAAAGCAATTTGTCGGGATTATCCACCGCACTTTTCATGTTTTTCAACGGATTATTGGTGGTGCTCACCTTATGGCTGGCGGCCGCCACCGAATTCGGTTCGGAGCTTGAACAATTCGCCTTTATCGCCTTATTCACCATGTCCGCGCTGGCAGCATTTGAAATTTTAATTCCCCTTGGCGCGGCGTTTTTACATATCGGACAAGTGATCGCTTCCGCCGAACGGGTAAGCGATATTGCGCGGCAAAAGCCGCCGGTGGACTTTTCCGGCACACAAAGTGCGGTCAAAAATTCCAACGTTTTATTCGACGTAAAACAAGTGACGTTCCGTTATCCCGACCGTTCCCAGCTTGCCTTAAACCGGCTGGATTTGCAGATTCTGCGCGGAACAAAAGTCGCTCTATTAGGCAAAACGGGCAGCGGAAAATCCACGCTGTTGCAGTTATTGGTACGCAATTATGCGCCCGATAGCGGCGAAATTTTATTTGCCGAACAACCGATTTCCGCTTACAGTGAAAGCGCGTTACGCGCGCAAATGGCCGTTTTAACTCAACGCGTCCATATATTCAGCGACAGTTTGCGCAACAATTTGCAACTGGCAAGCCGTTCGATCTTGACCGAGCGGCAAATCAGCGATGTGTTAAATCGGGTCGGTCTGCAACATCTTGCGGAACGAGGTCCGGAACAATGGCTCGGCGACGGCGGACGCCCGCTTTCCGGCGGCGAACAGCGTCGCTTGGGGTTAGCCCGTATTTTATTAAGCGACGCGCCGATTTTATTATTGGACGAACCGACGGAAGGGCTGGATCGCGAAACGGAACGCCGTATGTTGCGGCTCATTTTTGAACACGCAAAAGAGAAAACCTTAATTATGGTGACACACCGATTAACGGAAATTGAACGGTTCGATCAGATTTATGTCATCGATGACAGTCGTTTAATCGAAAACGGACGTTTTGATGAATTAATGGAACGGGAAAACGGTTTATTTAAGCGGTTAACGGCGAGAATTTAGCCGAAGCGTAAAGTCGCTTCCGCTGAGATTTTTATCCGCTGAATGGGCGGAAACCTCCCCAGTGATTCTCGGCACACAGAAATTCTGACTTTGGCTGCTTTCTTCCGAACCTGACCAGGTAAACCAGACACCGTTGCGAGAGACCGAGGAGGTTCCCATCGAACTCACCGATTTGCTTTCGCATACCGATTGAGTGGGCGTATTATGCGTGAATCGTCCCCAAAATGCAAACGAAAAAGGAAATATTATGTCAACCGCATTAAACAGATTAATTACATTACTGAAATTGGAAAAATTGGACGACGGGCTATTCCGCGGCAACTGCGAAGATCTGGGATTTCGCCAGGTATTCGGCGGACAAGTGGTGGCACAGGCGCTTTCCGCCGCTATGCAGGTGGCGTCGCCGAACCGCTTGTTACATTCCTGTCATGCTTATTTCTTAGCGCCCGGTGACAGCAGTTATCCGATTATTTACGACGTTGAAACCCTGCGCGAAGGGCACAACTTCACTGCGTTGCGGGTGAAAGCCATTCAGCACAACCGACCGATTTGTCATGTCACCGCGTCTTTCCAGGTGGAAGAATACGGTTTCGAACACCAAAGCAAGATGCCACAGGTGGAATCGCCGGAAGAATGGATTTCCGAGAGCTCGGCGCTTAAGCAGGCGGCGCTCTTTATACCGGAAAACGTACGCGACAAATTTCTGGCGGAACGTCCGTTCGAGATTCGTTCCAAATACATTAACAATCCGTTCCGCGGTCAAAAACTGCCGCCGGAACAATTCGTTTGGGTTCGAACTAACGGCGAAGCGCCGCTTGACGCCAATATTCAGAAATGTCTGCTGGCTTACTTTTCCGATTTTCACTGTATTTTGACCGCACTTCATCCCCATGAAAAAGGATTTTTGCAGAAAGGTATGAAAGTCGCCACTATCGACCACAGCATTTGGTTCCACCGCAGCTTTGATTTAAACGATTGGCTGCTTTATGCCATTGAAAGCAACAATGCCTACGCCGCACGCGGTTTGTCACGCGGACAGATTTTCGACAAATACGGACGCCTAATCGCGACAACCCAGCAGGAAGGTTTAATCCGTTTTACCGAAGAAGCAAAAACGCTTTAATAACTAAGGATAGTTCGGTATCATAGCGGATTATTTTGAATCCGATGAATTCCTCCGACACCTTCACCGGTCAGACGGAAATCAACAAGTAAAAAAATCAAATAGGTTAAACGTGAATATTCAACAACTTCTTTCAGAACAAATCGGACAAGCTATGATCGCGGCGGGTGCGCAACAGCCCGTGGAACCGGCGGTGCGTCAATCGGGTAAACCGCAATTCGGCGATTACCAGGCGAACGGCATTATGGGCGCCGCAAAGAAATTAGGCTTAAACCCGCGCGAATTTGCGCAAAAAGTGCTGGATAATTTAAAACTCGACGGCATTGCGGAAAAATTGGAAATTGCCGGTCCGGGTTTCATCAATATTTTCTTAGCAAAAAACTGGCTGGCAAATAACGCGGACAAGATGTTAAGTGCGGTCAATTTTGGGATAAAAACGGAAAAACCGCAAACCATCGTGGTGGATTATTCCTCTCCTAACGTTGCAAAAGAAATGCACGTAGGACATTTGCGTTCGACCATTATCGGCGATGCCGTAGTACGCACTCTGGAATTTTTAGGCAATCACGTCATTCGCGC
This sequence comes from Exercitatus varius, assembly GCF_029577735.1. Taxonomy (NCBI): domain Bacteria; kingdom Pseudomonadati; phylum Pseudomonadota; class Gammaproteobacteria; order Pasteurellales; family Pasteurellaceae; genus Exercitatus; species Exercitatus varius. The sequence continues at coordinate 57,905 of NZ_JARQTO010000010.1, forward strand.
CAACCATGTAGGCGACTGGGGCACCCAATTCGGTATGCTGATTGCCTATTTGGAAAAAATGGAAAACGAAAACGCCACCGCCATGGAATTAAGCGATTTGGAAGCGTTCTATCGTGCGGCGAAAGAACATTATGACAGCAATGAAGCCTTTGCGGAAAAAGCCCGTAATTATGTGGTCAAACTGCAAAGCGGCGACGAATATTGCCGTATGATGTGGAAAAAACTGGTGGACATCACCATGCGTCACAATCAGGAAAACTACAACCGACTAAACGTGACTTTAACGGAAAAAGACGTAATGGGCGAAAGCCTGTATAACCCGATGTTGCCGGAAATCGTCGCGGATCTGAAAAAACAGGGCTTAGCGGTGGAAGATGACGGCGCTTTAGTGGTTTATCTGGATGAATTCAAAAACAAAGACGGCGATCCCATGGGCGTTATCGTACAGAAAAAAGACGGCGGATTCCTTTACACCACAACCGACATTGCGGCGGCAAAATACCGCTGTCACCAATTACATGCGGATCGCGTATTAGTGTTTTCGGACAGCCGCCAAAGCCAACATATGCAACAAGCCTGGTTAATCACCCGGAAAGCGGGTTATGTGCCGGATTCCTTCAGCCTTGAACACCCTTTCTTCGGCATGATGCTGGGCAAAGACGGCAAACCGTTCAAAACCCGCACGGGCGGCACGGTAAAATTGAAAGATCTGTTGGATGAAGCGGTGGAACGGGCCGATAAACTGATTTCCGAGCGCAATCCGGATTTGACCGCCGAAGAAAAAGCCGCGGTGGTGGAAGCGGTTGCCATCGGTTCGGTAAAATATTCCGATTTATCTAAAAACCGTACCACGGACTACGTTTTCGATTGGGATAACATGTTGACCTTCGAAGGTAACACGGCGCCTTATATGCAATATGCCTATACGCGCATTCGTTCCATCTTCGCCCGCGCCGGTATCGAGCCAAGCCGTCTCAGCGACGAAATTGTGTTAACCGACGATAAGGAACGCGCGCTGGTCATCAAATTATTGCAATTCGAAGAAGCGCTCAATGGCGTGGCAAAAGACGGCATGCCGCATATTCTTTGCCAGTATTTATACGAACTGGCGGGCACCTTTTCCGGTTTTTACGAAGCCTGCCCGATTTTAAATGCGGAACAGCCAATCAAAAACAGCCGCTTGAAACTGGCGGCGTTAACCGCAAAAACCTTAAAACAAGGCTTGGATTTACTCGGCATTAAAACCGTCGAAAAAATGTAATTTTTCAATTATTCCCTCTTCAATATGAAGAGGGATTTTTCTAAGGGGTTAATATGAAAAAAACATTATCCGTCATTCTGGTATCGTCCGCTATTGCGCTTTCCGGCTGTTACGACAAAGAAACCCGGGAAAAACTGCAACAGGCGGAACAAACGGCCGCTCAGTTAAAAACGGATTTACAGCAGGCGCAGGACGAACTGGCAAAAGTGCGGTCGGAAATTCCCGCATTATTGGTAAAACCGGTGGAAATTTTTAATCAGTCCGCTGAATTTAAACGCCAAAATCCCAAACCGCAGGATTTCATCACGGAAAGTACGGCTTCCGTGAAAGTATTTCTGGTGGACACCGGCGTACAATGGTTAAACGAACTCCTCTACAACAAAATTGCGGCGGATTATCTCAACACCGACAATCACGCCGACAAGCAGGAAATCGAAGCCATTCTGGATCCGAAAGCCCGGCTGCAGGCGATTTTCAGCCGGCAATACGAATCCGCCCGAAAAAGCGCCGAAGCCTTTGAAAGCCGCGCTAACGACTATTCGCAAACCATGCGTTACATCGGACAACGGCAAAATGTCGTCACTTTCGAGCAAGTGACTTTTATGGACGGCGGCGGCGCGCATCCGATGAGCTGGACCAACTACATCAACATCGATACGAATAAAAAAGCCGTCATCGACTTGGCCTCCGCCTTCGGCAACGACAATCTGGCCAAAGTCAAAGACGCCTTATGGGGAGCTTACAAACTTTATAACGCCCAAAACGGCATGCGCAGAGAAGCCGACTATTTTGTGTCAAAAAACGAATTTGACGTGTCACCGGATTTCTATTTCACCGCCGGCGGTGTGGCGTTCAATTATGCGCCCTACGCGGTTGGTTCCTACGCCGAAGGAGAAATTCAACTGCTGTTGCCTTGGTCTGCCGCGCGTCAATGGCTAAAACCCGAATATCTGTGGTAAGAAGAAAAAACTTTCGATTTTTTGACCGCACTTTTCCCGTTGGCTTTTCTTTCGACGCAAAATGCCCGATTATTTTTACGGCTTCCGTTTCCACGAGCCATAAAAAACGACCAAAATAAGATATGAACCGATAAAGTGCGGGCAAAAAAACGATCGTTTTTTCTCCCGCACTTTTCCCGAATGAAAGAAACTCACCGACACGCGCCCAACGGCGCATTCCGCTAGCCGTTATTAGCTCAATTTGATCACGAATTTGCAAGCGTTGTAAAATAGTGCAATTCAAGCGGAATCATCCGTTCAATAACGAAATGAAGCTGGAGGAATAACGATGCAAAATTTTAATTATTTCACGCCGACCCGAATCATTTTCGGGAAAGATACCGAACAGCAGACGGGCGAACTGATTAAAGCTCAAGGCTGCAAAAAAATCCTGATTCATTACGGCGGTCAAAGTGCGAAAAAATCCGGTTTGTTAGATCGTATTAAAGCCTCGCTCGATAACGCCGGCATCGCCTATACGGAGCTGGGCGGCGTGGTGCCGAATCCGTTGTTATCTCTGGTTTATCAAGGCATTGATTTGTGTAAAAAAGAAAAGGTAGATTTTATTCTTGCCGTGGGCGGCGGCAGCGTCATTGATTCCGCCAAGGCCATTGCCTACGGCGTTGCCGAACCCGATAAAGACGTCTGGGAACTTTACGATCGCAAACGCCAGGCCGCCACTTGCTTGCCGGTCGCCACCGTGTTAACCATTGCCGCCGCCGGCAGCGAAATGAGCCCGAGTTCCGTCATCACCAAAGACGAAGGCGGCATCAAACGGGGTTATAGCAACGATTTGTCGCGCCCGAAATTCTCTATTTTAAATCCCGAACTCACTATGACGTTGCCTGCATATCAAACCGCCAGCGGCAATGCGGATATTTTAATGCATACTATGGAACGTTATTTTACCCCACACAACACCATGGAAATCACCGATTCCATTGCCGAAGGCTTATTAAAAACCGTGATGAAAAATGCGCGGATTCTGGTAGAAGATCCGCAAAATTACGAAGCCCGCGCAGAAATTATGTGGAGCGGCAGTTTATCCCATAACGGTTTAACCGGTTGCGGCGGCGGACAAGGCGATTGGGCGACTCACATGTTAGAACACGAATTAAGCGGTTTGTTCGGTGTCACTCACGGCGCGGGTTTAGCGGCGATTTGGGGGCATTGGGCAAGATATGTTTATAAAGACTGCCTGCCGCGCTTCGAACGTTTCGCCGTGCAAGTGATGGGTGTTACAGCGGCTGAGAATGCGGAACAAACCGCCTTAAAAGGCATCGAAGCCATGGAAGACTTCTTTCGCAGCATCGGCATGCCGACCAATTTATCCGAATTGGGCGTAAACGCCGGTGCGGAGCAAATCGCCGAAATGGCTAGAAAATGCGCTATCGCCACCAACGGCTGCGCCGGTGCCGTCAAACCCTTATACGAACAGGATATGATAGCTATTTACACGGCGGCGCAAAACGCATAATGAGCGCGTTTTTATCACGTCAATAAAAGCAAAACCGGACGTTCGGTATGCCGAATTCGGATAGATTCGGCATTATAAATTTATCCGTTTCCCATGCGGCGACATTATTTTGCCTTTTGCACGGGATTTTTCCCGTAAAAATTTTAATTGTGCCCTTGAAATTCATCTCCACTCCCCCATTTTCCAAAACAAGACGGATTTGCACCGCACTTTTGAAAAATTAAAAAAATTTTTAAATTTGCCTCTTGAAAAAGAAATTGCAATCCACATTTTAATATCACGTAAGAACGCGCAGGCGTTCGGTGAAACGAATTAAAACTAGGAGAAACAAAATGGGTAAAATTATTGGTATTGACTTAGGTACAACAAACTCTTGCGTTGCGGTAATGGATGGTGACAAACCGCGCATTATTGAAAATGCAGAGGGCGATCGTACAACTCCGTCAATCATTGCATACACAAATGACAACGAAACATTAGTTGGTCAGCCGGCAAAACGTCAAGCCGTGACCAATCCTAAAAACACCTTATTCGCGATTAAACGTTTAATCGGTCGTCGTTTTGAAGACAGCGAAGTGCAACGTGACGTGAGCATTATGCCGTTCCAAATCATCAAAGCGGATAACGGCGACGCATGGGTTGAAGTGAAAGGCGAAAAACTGGCACCGCCGCAAATCTCCGCCGAAGTATTGAAAAAAATGAAGAAAACCGCGGAAGATTTCCTGGGCGAACCGGTTACCGAAGCGGTAATTACCGTTCCTGCATACTTTAACGACGCACAGCGCCAGGCAACAAAAGATGCCGGTCGTATCGCCGGTTTGGACGTTAAACGTATCATTAACGAACCGACTGCCGCAGCATTGGCTTACGGTTTGGATAAAGGCAAAGGTAACCAAACTATTGCGGTTTACGACTTAGGCGGCGGTACGTTCGACTTATCTATCATCGAAATTGATGAAGTGGGCGGTGAAAAAACCTTTGAAGTATTGGCAACCAACGGTGATACTCACTTAGGTGGTGAAGACTTCGATAACCGTGTCATCAACTACTTGGTTGACGAGTTCAAAAAAGAACAAGGCGTAGATTTGCGTAACGATCCGCTGGCTATGCAACGTTTGAAAGAAGCGGGTGAAAAAGCGAAAATCGAATTGTCTTCCGCACAACAAACCGATGTGAACTTACCTTACATCACCGCGGATGCCACAGGTCCTAAACACTTGAACATTAAATTAACCCGTGCGAAATTGGAAGCGTTAGTGGAAGATTTGGTAGCGCGTTCAATGGAACCTGTGAAAGTGGCGCTTAAAGATGCAGGTTTAAGCGTGTCCGAAATCGACGACGTGATTTTGGTGGGCGGTCAAACCCGTATGCCGTTGGTTCAACAGAAAGTAGCCGAATTCTTCGGCAAAGAACCGCGTAAAGACGTTAACCCGGATGAAGCGGTTGCAGTGGGTGCGGCGGTTCAGGGCGGCGTGTTGTCCGGTAACGTCACCGATGTATTGTTGTTAGACGTAACACCGTTATCATTGGGTATCGAAACCATGGGCGGCGTGATGACAACCCTGATTGAGAAAAATACTACGATTCCGACTAAGAAATCACAGGTGTTCTCAACGGCGGAAGACAACCAAAGTGCGGTAACCATTCACGTGCTTCAAGGTGAACGTAAACAAGCAAGCGCCAACAAATCTTTAGGTCAATTTAACCTTGAAGGCATTAATCCGGCTCCGCGCGGTATGCCTCAAATTGAAGTGACTTTCGATATCGACGCGGACGGTATCATCCACGTTTCCGCGAAAGATAAAGGTACCGGTAAAGAACAACAAATTACGATTAAAGCTTCTTCGGGTTTAAGCGACGAAGAAATTCAGCAAATGGTTCGTGATGCGGAAGCAAACGCCGAAGCGGATCGTAAATTTGAAGAATTGGTCCAAGCCCGTAACCAAGCGGATGCATTAGTCCACGCGACCCGTAAACAGTTGACGGAAGCCGGTGACAAATTATCTGCGGACGACAAAGCGCCGATTGAAAAAGCGGTAAGCGAATTGGAAGAAGCGGTGAAAGGCGATGATAAAAACGCAATTGAAGCGAAAACTCAAGCCTTAATCCAGGTTTCTGAAAAATTAATGCAAGCCGCTCAACAACAAGCGCAGGCAAATACGCAAGGTCAACAATCCCAAGGCGGAAACGACGACGGTGTAGTTGATGCGGAATTTGAAGAAGTGAAGGATAAATAATTATGGCTAAACACAATGTAATAGATTTCTCTTTAACAAGAGATATTACTGAAAATGGTGTTGAGTGTTTATTGATAGATATAAAAACAGAAATTCCAAAGAAATTCAAATATCACTTATTTACTGATGTTCGCCAACCCACAATTGAATTTATGGAAAAAAATCTCATGGCAGGGTTAACTGAAGCAAAAATCTATAATAAAAGAATTGATATTAGTGAGTATCTAGAGCGATTGTATGTTTTTATAGACCTTCCTGGAATTGATAAACTATATAATCAATATACAGCGAGAAAAGTATATTAAATAATTTAAGGGCGAGTATTCGCCCTTTTGGTATATATAAATGGCAAAACAAGATTATTACGAAATCCTTGGTGTGGAACACGGTGCGGACGAAAAAGCGATTAAAAAAGCCTATAAACGTCTCGCCATGAAATACCACCCCGACCGCACCAAAGGGGATAAAGCAAGCGAAGAAAAATTCAAAGAAATCAATGAAGCCTACGAAATTCTAAGCGATAAAGAAAAACGCGCGGCTTATGATCAATACGGTCATGCCGCCTTTGAACAAGGCGGTTTCGGCGGTGCGGGAGCCGGTGGATTCGGCGGCGGATTTGGCGGTTTCGGCGGATTCGAAGACATCTTCAGCGAAATGTTCGGCAGCGGTTCCAGTCGCCAACGCGTGGTACGCGGAGACGACTTGCGTTACGACATAGAAATCACGCTGGAAGAAGCGGTTCGCGGCGTCACCAAAGATATTCAGATTCAAACTCTGGCATCTTGTGATCATTGCGACGGCACCGGCGCGGAAAAAGGTTCAAAAGTGGAAACCTGTCCGACTTGTCACGGCCACGGACGGGTTCGCCGTCAGCAAGGTTTCTTTATGACGGAAACGACCTGTCCGCACTGTCACGGAACCGGTAAAAAAATCGAGAAACCTTGTAAAAAATGTCACGGCGACGGCCGCGTACACAAAACCGAAAGCCTGTCCGTTAAAATTCCTGCAGGAGTCGATAGCGGTAACCAATTACGGTTGGCGGGCAAAGGCGCTGCAGGTGAAAACGGTGCGCCGGCGGGCGATTTATACGTGGTCATTCATGTAAAAGATCACCACATTTTCGAACGTGACGGCAACAACCTTTACTGCGAAGTCCCAATCAGTTTCACTCAGGCGGCGCTGGGCGGCGAAATTGAAGTACCGACCCTGGACGGCAGAGCGAAACTCAAAATCCCGGAAGGTACGCAAACCGGCACCATGTTCCGCATGCGCGGCAAAGGAATTACCGCCATGCGTTCCGGCTATGCGGGCGATTTAATCTGTAAAATTACGGTAGAAACGCCGGTGAAACTAACGGACGAACAAAAAGATCTGTTGCACAAACTGGAAACCAGCCTGGAAGGCAAAACGACGCAACGTCCGAAATCTTCCAGCTTCCTCGATAGTGTGAAGAAATTCTTTGATAATTTAGGAAAATAATCGCAAGGGCCATCGCCCGCGATTCGTTAAAAGTGCGGTCAAAATTCCGAATGTTTTTTGGATTAAAAAAACAAGCGAAAAATTGACCGCACTTTTTATTGGATGAAAATTAAATTGCCGTTTTGAACAACCAAGTATTGTAGCCGATATAAGCCAGCAAGAAAATCAACCCTTTCAAACGGTTAATTTCCTCTTTCTTACCGAAACCGAAAATCAGCAATAACACCGTTAACGCGGACATCACCAACATATCGCGCGAGAACACTTCCTGCCCCACGTGCATTGGAGAAATTGCGCCGGCAATCCCCACCACGGCCAAGGTATTAAACAAGTTGGAACCGATAATATTGCCCACCGCAAGATCCACTTCACCCTTGCGGGCCGCCATTAAAGAAGACGCCAATTCGGGCAATGAAGTGCCGACGGCGACAATAGTCAGACCGATAACCAAATCGCTGATGCCGAAATATTTCGCCATTTCCACTGCACCCCATACCAGCAGCTGGGAACTGCCGATTAACAAGATTAACCCCACAAGCACCCAAATAATTGACACGATTAACGGCATATATTCGCGCGTACTCAAATGTTCCTGCAAATCGCCGACCAAGGTATCGGATTTCTGAGTTAAACCGTGCCAAACGGTCCAGCTCATATATATAGCGAAAATCAGTAATAAAATCACCGCATCCGAACGGGAAACCTCGCCGTCATAAATCAGATAAGCGGAAATCGCGGTAATCAAAAGCAGTATCGGTAATTCCAGCTTTAACACCTGAGAATTCACGGCCAGCGGAGAAATTAACGCGGTGCAGCCCAGAATCAACGCAATATTGGTAATATTCGAACCGTAAGCGTTCCCCAAGGCGATACCCGGATTATTGTTCACCGCAGAAATCGCCGACACAATCATTTCCGGCGCAGAGGTGCCGAAACCAATAATCACAATACCGATTAAAAGTTGCGGCATACCGAAATGACGCGCTACCGCGGCGGCGCCATCCACAAAACGATCGGCGGACCAAATTAATAATAACAATCCGGCGATAATGGCTAAGCTGGGAAAAATCATAGTGTTCTCCGAAGTTATGAATTAATGACAAGAAATAAATCAAAGTTATAAAGACGCAGAAAAAATAAAAGCCCGAAAATTCGGGCTAAAAGCTCTTGGTTGATTATAAATACTTATCAAAGGAGACAAATAAGTATTCACCAAAAGAAAAATGGCTCCTCCTGCGGGACTCGAACCTGCGACATATGGATTAACAGTCCACCGTTCTACCGACTGAACTAAGGAGGAATAAACTTTTGCATCGCTAACCTGATTCACCGTGATCACTATTGTTCTTTGCCATTTGCGTTTCCGGTTTCGAAGTAAGGCGATATTCAGCCCAATATTCAGCATAGTTAGCTTCGATAGGTCGCGAATAATAATGATCTTAAACTCGAATGTCAACTTAAAATTTAAACTTTTTGCTCGCCATGATCAATAAAATTACGTCGCGCTCAGCGCTCATGGGCAACGCCGGTGTTCAAAAAACTTCGTATTTTTTGACCGCACTTTTCTATCCACACAACCTGTGGATAACTCTGTGAATTATTTTTTAACAAACGGGCGCAAGCCTTATAAAATCTAGGGTTGTTTTTATTGCACCGAAAATTGGTTGTAAAATAACATTTCCTTATATTTCAATAAGTTAAAAAATTTCCATAAAATTTAAAATAAATTTTTATCAATTTTTTATCTTACACAGCTTGACTTTCCTAACCCTGTGTAAAACCTAGAATTTTCCCGTCTGAAATCCTGTAAAAAATATGATAAAATACACCCACTTTATAAGAGATCAGTATTCCAAATGGCACACAAAATTAATACCAAACCTTTTATTCTTCATTCTGAATTTAAACCTTCCGGTGATCAACCCTCCGCAATTGCAAAACTTGTCGAAAATCTTAACGACGGCTTAGCTCACCAAACATTGCTTGGCGTGACCGGTTCGGGAAAAACCTTTACGATTGCAAACGTCATTGCCCAACTCAATCGCCCGGCAATGTTGCTGGCGCCCAATAAAACGCTGGCGGCTCAACTTTATGCGGAAATGAAGGCTTTCTTCCCGGAAAATGCGGTGGAATACTTCGTTTCTTATTATGATTATTACCAACCCGAGGCCTATGTTCCCAGCAGTGACACCTTTATTGAAAAAGACGCCTCGATTAACGATCAAATCGAGCAAATGCGACTGTCCGCCACTAAATCTTTCCTAGAACGGCGCGATACCATCGTAGTGGCTTCCGTTTCCGCCATTTATGGTTTGGGAGATCCGGACAGTTATCTGAAAATGATGTTGCATCTGCAAGCCGGCGCCATTATCGACCAGCGTCAGATTTTAAGCCGTTTGGCGGAATTACAGTACAGTCGTAATGATCAGGCGTTTCAACGCGGTACCTTTCGGGTGCGCGGCGAAATTATCGATATTTTTCCGGCCGAAAGTGACGATCAGGCAGTACGTATAGAACTTTTTGACAATGAAATCGAACGTTTGAGTTTGTTTGATCCGCTCACCGGCACCAATTTCGGCGCCGTTCCGCGCTTTACGATTTATCCGAAAACTCACTATGTGACGCCGCGCGAACAGATTCTGGACGCCATAGAAAAAATTAAAGCGGAATTAGCGGAGCGCCGGGAATATTTCATCAAAGAAAACAAATTACTGGAAGAACAACGTATTACCCAACGTACCTTGTTCGATATCGAAATGATGAACGAACTGGGATATTGTTCCGGTATCGAAAACTACTCGCGTTATCTGTCCGGTCGCAATGAGGGCGAACCGCCGCCGACATTATTTGATTACGTTCCGTCGGACGGCTTATTAATTATTGACGAAAGTCATGTCACCGTGCCGCAAATCGGCGGGATGTACCGCGGCGACCGTTCCCGTAAAGAAACCTTGGTTGAATACGGTTTTCGCCTGCCTTCCGCATTGGATAATCGTCCGTTGCGGTTTGAAGAATTCGAACGATTGGCTCCGCAAACCATTTATGTTTCAGCAACGCCGGGACCTTATGAGTTAGAAAAATCCGGTTCGGAAATTATCGATCAGGTTGTACGCCCTACCGGATTGGTGGATCCTGAAATCGAGATTCGCCCGGTTGCCATTCAAGTGGATGATTTGCTTTCCGAAGCACGTCAAAGAGCGGAAAAAAATGAGCGGGTTTTAGTCACGACACTCACCAAGCGGATGGCGGAAGATCTGACCGATTACCTGGAAGAACACGGCGTACGGGTACGTTATCTGCATTCGGATATTGACACGGTAGAACGGGTGGAAATCATTCGAGATCTCCGCTTAGGCGAGTTTGACGTGCTGGTGGGCATCAACTTATTACGTGAAGGTTTGGATATTCCGGAAGTTTCATTAGTCGCAATTTTAGATGCCGATAAAGAAGGCTTCCTGCGCTCCGAACGTTCGCTTATCCAAACTATCGGACGAGCGGCCCGCAACCTGAAAGGGAAAGCGATTTTGTATGCGGATCGCATTACCCTTTCCATGGATAAAGCCATCACGGAGACCAACCGACGCCGTGAAAAACAGATAAAATACAATGAAGAACACGGCATTATTCCGCAGGGACTAAACAAAAAAGTGGGAGAACTGCTGGACATCGGACAGGGTTCCGGTCGCCTCAAAGGAAAATCCCGTAATAACAAAGTTGAGGAATCTTCCGCAGGTTATAAAATACCGAAAACCCCAAAAGAATTGCAGAAAGAAATCAAAAAACTCGAGCAACAAATGTACAAATACGCCCAAGACTTGGAATTTGAAAAAGCCGCCGCCGCACGCGATCAACTACACCGATTACGGCAAGAATTTATGCTTGATGAACTCGAATAAAACAAAAAATCCCGACTTTTCCGCCGGGATTTTCATTACGCTAACAAACCGAATTCGTTTAAGATAAATAAAATAGCGAATCCGCTGAGGAAAATCAAACCGGCGACGGATAGCCAGAATAATCCGCCCCGAACCTTATGTTCGCCTTGTAATACCAATGAAAAGTTCAGCCAAGCAAATAACGGTGCGGAAACAAAAGAAGCGATCATCGCGAATTTTAACATCGGGCCCACCGCGTTATTAAAGTAGAAAATTACGGACAAACCGGAAAGTGCGGCCAAAATAATGGCAATATTTAAAATTCTAGGCGAACTTTCTTTACTGCCTAGAAGCAGTCGCAAACTTTCCACATTGGTTCTTGAATAACCGTCAATTACGGTGATAGTGGTACCAAACATACACATAAATGCGATGAAAGCGATTAAACCGCGCGCCCATTCTCCGATAGTCGAAGCGTACATATTAATTAACTGAGCAATATACTTCCCGCCAATCATTTGCACTTGTTCGCCGGAACCGAACTGAACTAATGCGCCCAAAGCCAAAAAGACCAAAGCTAACACCGCCGTACCGATGAAACCTACGTTAAAATCAAAAATTCCATCCTGATAAGAAACATTAGTCAGGCGGCGTTTTGCCACCACCCACATGGAATTAATTGCGGAAATCTCAATAGGAGCCGGCATCCATCCCATTAACGCGACAATAAAACCTAATCCTAACGGACCGAGATTCCACGGAGTCGGTGCGACAAAATCAGGTTGCGCGACGCCTTGCATACCGTTACGCCAAAATGCAATCAACACCGCCATCACCGTTGTCACCGTCAAAGCAATCATAATTAATTTCGACAGCCCGTCCAAAATACGGTATTTTCCCAGTAGCAAAATAAAAGTGCTCACGGCAATAACCACTAAACTTAAAACCGGAACGGGAACGGTAACGGGCAATACGAATGTTAAAATTGCCGCACAAAGTAAGCCTACTGCGGCCGTATTTATGATTGTTGCGAAAACATTGAGTAAAAAGAAAAGCCATAAATAGAATTTGCCTTTCTCCAAATAACCTTCTAATAAGGTCTTATTACTATCAAGCGTATATTGAGCGCCAAAGCGAAAAAACGGATATTTGAATAAATTCGCCAGAATAATAATTAACGCTAATTGCCAGCCGTACATAGCACCGGCTTGAGTTGACATAATAATATGCGAACCGCCCACCGCCGCAGATGCCATGAGAATCCCCGGACCTAATGCGGCTAATTTTGATCGCCAAGAAGATTTCTCGGTATTTTGTGTATTCATGATTTGTATATTCGTATAAAAAGTGAAAAGAGTGGGCAAATTCTACCTGTTTTTCAGTTTTTTACAATGATATTTATACAAATATGAACGGTTAAGTAATGAAAACGAAAGGTGGCTGGGGTACTAGGATTCGAACCTAGGAATGCTGGAATCAGAATCCAGTGCCTTACCGCTTGGCGATACCCCAATAGACGCTATCTTAAGATGAACAAAAATCGAATACGGCAATATGGCTGGGGTACTAGGATTCGAACCTAGGAATGCTGAGATCAAAACCCAGTGCCTTACCGCTTGGCGATACCCCAATAGACATTATCTTAAGATGAACAAGAATTAATACGACAGTATGGCTGGGGTACTAGGATTCGAACCTAGGAATGCTGAGATCAAAACCCAGTGCCTTACCGCTTGGCGATACCCCATCAACTAAAAGAATGCAAGCTAATGAAATGGTGCGGAAGGAGGGACTTGAACCCACACGCACAAGCGCCGGAACCTAAATCCGGTGCGTCTACCAATTTCGCCACTTCCGCCAATAAAAATTAAAAATATGGTGGCTACGACGGGATTCGAACCTGTGACCCCAACATTATGAGTGTTGTGCTCTAACCGACTGAGCTACGTAGCCATATATTTTTAGATTTTATTGCGTTACCGTCATCGGCTTTGCGGAGCGTATTATGCTGATTTCAGCCTATGCCGTCAACTCTTTTTTGTAAAAAATCCGGAATATTGCGCCAATCGCCTAGAGATTAAACAATTCACCGCAAAGCCGGCATAACTCGTTCAAATTACGAAAAATCACAATAATACGTAAAAGTGCGGTCAATTTTCGTCATGATTTTTAACCGATATTCGTTTGAATATGATATTAAACCGTTTAGCATATTCGCTATCCATGAACATAAGGATTATGCATTTTTTCCTGTCCGATGGTGGTATAAGGACCATGCCCCGCAATCACAATGGTATCGTCAGGCAAAGTAAATAATTTATCTTTAATCGAGCGCATTAAATCCCCATGATTCCCGCCGGGAAAATCCGTTCGGCCGATACTTTGATTAAACAGCACATCGCCGGTAAAGGCGATATGATGAACATGATCAATAAACCCGACATGCCCCGGCGTATGCCCCGGCAAATGTAACACTTCAAAACCCAACTCGCCTAATTGAATCACTTCTCCTTCCCGGTTTAACCAGCGATCGGGCAAAAACGCCTCCGCTTCAAACAAACCGAATTGACGGGATTGTTGAGGCAACATTTGAAACCAATATTCATCCGCTTGAGCAGGACCTAAAATTTCACAATTGAAATGTGTCTTTAACTTTATCGCCGCGCCTACATGATCCAAATGTCCGTGAGTCAACAAAATCATTTTCGGATTAAGGCCTAATTCTTCAATGCGCTTAATTAATTTCGGCGCCTCGCCGCCGGGATCGATGATTGCGGCGCTTTTGTCTTTTTCATCCCAAACAAGACTGCAATTTTGCTGAAAAGACGTCACCGGAATAATATCTAGCTTCATATCATTCTCTCTCAATAAAAAGGAAAACCGCACAAAGTGCGGTCAAAAAAATGGATGTTTTTAGCTACCGCGCCAGGTTCTGACCGGCCCGGTATCCACATGCACAAAATTACTGTACGGATAAAATCCTACTCCGCCGGACTGTAATCGTTGCGCCGCCAGCTGCACGCTATTTAATGGCACGCCATCGATACGGAAATCTATCGCCTGACCGCGAATATGGTAACTGTTGCTGGCTACCCCACGGCTTCGACGATGCATTGCCGCATTGCTTGCCGGCGAACGATAACCGCAAATGATCTGAATTTCCGCATTCCGCAAGCCTAAATTACTTTGAATACGGTACAATTTAGCAAACAGCTTTAGATCCATGCGATGCACTAAATTATTGCGTTTATCCCGCATAAACCAATCGAATTTCCTTTGCACACTCGTCGAAATGAATGAACCTTCCGAGAACTCCGTATTAAAAAATTCTCCCGTATTAATATTGCGCAAACGCAGAATTCTGGGTTTGGGGGTAGACACGCCCGCCAACACGAAATCAGGCAAAACCGCCGCGCCTAATGCAATTCCTCCGAGGGACAACCATTTACGTCTGCTTAAATTTATTTCAGCCATACTATTCTCTTTATGAAAAGTCATACCAAATTATGACAGAGTGAAATTTTTGAAGTTCATCGTTAGAAAAATTTAACCGCACTTTTAACACAGCGTAAAAGTGCGGTCAAAATTATAAGTATTTTTGAATCGTTTCCCAATTTACGTAATCCGGGTGTCCGACCCGATCGTAACCGTAAATATCCGGCAACGATTGCACTTTACCATTTTCGACCCAAGTGGTGACATAATAAAGATAAACCGGATTATCGGACTGAATCAATGCGGATGTGGTTTTTTTGCTGTCCAATACGCGTTGTTTTTTATCCGACGACCAACCGGCTTCACTCAACAAAATAGAAGCCAGCTGATCCGATTTGTCCACCCTTACGCAACCGGAACTCAACGCTCTATTTTTGCTATCAAATAATGCGTGATTCGGCGTATCGTGCAAATAAATGGCATCGGAACTCGGCATGTTAAATTTATAACGGCCGAGCGCACTATTATCTCCCGCCGCCTGACGCAGTCGATACGGGAATTTATTCCCGATCGCGGCCCAGTTGACGTCATAAGGGTTCACCGTATTACCTTTGCTGTCAATAATACTGTAACCGTGGCGCGCCAAATAACCCGGATCACGTTTTACTTTCGGGATAATGTCTTCATTAATCAAGCGGGTCGGCGCGTTCCAAGGAGGATTCACCACGACATTGCTTAATTTACTGTACATTACCGGCGTGCGACGCTCGTTTTTTCCTACAATCACCCGGGAATTTAAGGTTAACCGTCCGTTACGATAATAATTTAATTGATAACTCGGGATATTAACGAAAATCCCGTTGTAGAAATCCGGAATAATGCGCAAACGTTGGGCATTAATCGCTAATTTATAATTATTATTTGCAGACTCTTTTTTAACCGCATTTAAATTAGCGGCGATATGGTTAATCGTCTGTTGATACAAACTGTTATTTGCATGCAACCCGTTGATAAAATTCAGATTTCCGTTATTTTTTACCGCCTCGAGCCACAAGGCGATATCTTCATCCGTTGGCGTGCCGGCGTGATAGCCATTTACCGAATACAACCAACTTTGTGCGGACTGCGTGACATTCTTCGAATAATAAAGATAATCCAAAAATGCGTCGGTCAACAAAATATCGTAGATCTGTTTGTCCGTCTCGCCGGCAACTAAATCGAGCGAATGCGCGGAACGGGCGGAAATCCCGCTGGCAACCATGGCGGCATATTCGCGTAAGAATTGTTTTTCTGCGGCGGAATCCGTCCAAATCTGTTCATATTCGCGATCCGCATAAATTTTGGCTACCGCCGATTTAAATTGCAACGGACGATCGCCTACAATACTCACCAGCTTTTCTTCCGCCTGACGCTGTTTTTCCTGCGCCAGTCGTTCTTCTTCCGCTTTACGTGCGGCTTCCAAACGCTCGGCTTCTTCGCGTTTTTGCTGTTCAACCTGCTGGGTAGCCAAATCTACATCAATATTTTCGCGGTTAGAGGTATTCGGGAAATAATCGGATAACACACAACTCGTGCATAGCCCCGAAATTAAAACCACCAACGGAGCGAATTTAAATGAACGTTTAGATTGTGCCATACCTATTCCTTAAAAAATAACGAAAAAATTGACCGCACTTTTGTCCCTTAATGCAGTAAAAAAATTATTTTTGTGTTGAGATTGTCTCGGCAGATTTTGTTGTTTCGGCTTGTGCCGAATCGTGCATATGAGCAATCTGATACTTAGCGAAATCCGCCGCGATGTGCTCGGCTTCCTTCAGGAAGAAATCCGGCGCTTCATAATCTTTCGGCAAATCATTAATATCTTTTAACGGCGCCTTACCTTCGCGTTTAAACCGATCATTCAGCGCTTTAAGGCGACGAACGTCATCTTTATCGTTTTCCGCTTTACGTTTTTCAAAATTCAGCGATTCAAATTTACGTTCTCGGCGTTCGTCACGAATTTTCAGCTCTTCATTTAACGCTACAAATTCCGGATCTTTTTCAATACGAGCCATGTGTTTTCGGGTCAATTCGTCCACTACCCGATTCGCTTCCCCGGCAACGGAATAAGTGGCCGCCGGAATTTTATCCCAAGGCAAGGCATTATCTTCTTTCTCTTCGCCGATTTCTTTCGCATCAATAATTTCAGGGAATTTGATATCTGCCGCCACCCCTTTCATTTGCGTGCTGCCGCCATTAATCCGATAGAATTTCTGAATGGTATATTGAATGAAACCCAACGGATCCTGATCCAAATCATACACAAAATTTAATGAACGACTTTGTTGTACGGTGCCTTTACCGAAGGTATTTTGTCCGATGATAACGCCGCGATTGTAATCCTGAATCGCTGCCGAGAAGATCTCCGAAGCGGAAGCGCTGTGTCGGTTAATCATTACTAATAACGGGCCGGAATATACTTGCGCGTTATCCGGATCTTCATGCACTTTAATACGGTTGTAAGCATCACGAACCTGCACGACCGGACCGTCGGAAATAAACAATCCGCTCAGTTCAACCGCTTCCGTCAGAGCGCCGCCGCCGTTTTCACGCAAATCCACAATTAAAGACGTCGCTTTTTTCTCTTTCATTTGATTGAGCAATTTACGGACATCGGCGGTTAAACCGATATAAAAGGTCGGGATTTTAATTACCGCGACCATTTCGCCGTCGACTTTTTCCACCGTAAGTTTCGCCGCGCTGTCTTCAATACGGACTTTATCTCGAACGACGGTGACGATACGGGTTTTTCCGCCCTTTTCAGATTCAAGTTCTAAACGGACTTTCGAGCCTTTTTTCCCTTTAATCTTGTCAACTACATCTTCCAAGCGCCAACCGACGACATCTTCAATTTCCCCTTTCGCTTGACCGACACCGATAATTTTATCGCCCGCTTTGATTTTTTTACTGCGTGCCGCCGGTGCGCCGGGAACTAAAGATTGAATAATGGTCATGTCATCTTCCTGGCGTAAGGTCGCGCCGATTCCTTCTAATGAAAGATTCATGCTCTCATTAAAACTTTTAGCGGTACGCGGCGCAAGATAACTAGTATGCGGATCAATTTCACGGGAGAATGCGTTTAAAAATAATTGAGTAATATCATCCGCTTTCGTTTGAGTTAAGCGACGAATGGCCAAATTATAACGTTTCGTTAATGTTTTCTTAATTTCCGGCCATTTTTTCTCTTTTAATTTGAGATCGATCACATCATTTTTAACGCGTTCTTCCCAAAGCTTATTCGCTTCTGCCGTATCTTTGGGCCAACCCGCTTTGCGACGATCAATTTCAATTTGATCGTCCGCCGTTAAATTAGGCTCTTTATTCAGAAGTGATAAAGCATATTCATAACGTTCGTAACGGCGTTTGCTCATTAATTCGTACATGGCAAAGGCAATATCCAATTTACCTTCATTTAACTCGTCATCAAGTTTATTGGCGTATTGAGCACGCAAATTATCAATATCCGATTGCAAAAATGTATTATGGTTGTAATCCAATCCGTCTAAGTAGCGATCGAAAACTTTTTGTGAAAAAGCATCATCTAATTGGAATTTGCGATAATGCGACTGCGTTAAACGAGTCGCCACACGTTTTGTTGCTAATGAATTTTCTTCCGTAACCTGTGGAATGGTGATTTCGTTTGCTTTGATACTTGGTTGAACCGCGGCTACTTGTCCACTAAACAATACACTTAGTACAAAAGCAGCCAAAAAGCTTTTTGATTTATTTAATTTCATTGAGCATTCCTAAAGAATATCCCTAAATAAAGAAAAACACCGTTAGGATAATTCCTACCGATGCATACGATGCCGTTGTATTACAAACGACATACCAAAACACTAGGCAAATAAACGATCCGATGACACGTTTATGATTAATCCGTTTTCAAGCTGCACGCGGGCGGAATCTTTTGCGACTTCCAATACGGTGGCACTTTGTACCGCATTACCCGCTTTAATTTTCACCTGCTGACCGACTTGCAGCATAACAAGTTCGATTGACTTTAAGTCGATTTTCGGTTGACGCGGCGTTTTAGGAGCGGTCGGTTTATTACCTGATGTTTGAGGTTTGCGCGATTGGCGTTTTTTCTGGTTGGCTTTTTCCGCCGCGCGTTTTTCGGCCAGTTTAGCTTTTGCTTCGGCTAATTGTTGTGCGGCGTGATCGGCATGTTCCTGTTCCAAAACACCGGCAGGATTACCTTGCAAATCCACACGTTCCGCCCCTAAACGACAACCGTGTAAATAACGCCAATTGGACGTATATTGACGTAATGCATGACGTAATTGGGTTTTACTGATACGTTCATCGTCTTGCAATGCTTCGGCCAAATCCTGGAACAATCCGATTTTTAACGGTTTCGCTTCACCTTCTACTGAAAAACAAAGAGGAAATTTTTCCGCTAAATAAGCAATAATTTCTTTATTGCCTGATAATTTCTGCACTTCCGGTTGGTTTTGTGCTTCTGCGGCTTGTTCGCTTAATTGAACGTCAGTCATGTTAATTCCTGTCTGATAAAAATATAGAAAATTGAGCGTATTTTATCGCACTTTTTTAAAAATTGGCAATGAATTAATCAATAAATGGATAAAATATCAGTTTTGTTTCATTTTCTGACCGCACTTTTGCCTTTTATTTTAAAAATCTCTAAAATACGGCATTATTTTACGCTACGGTAACTTATGGCAAACTCAATTTCTCATTCCGCTTCACTGACTTCCATCGCTCGCTGCGGCGAATGCGATGCGGTCGTCGCCATCGCCGAATTGAAGAAAGGTCAACATGCGGAATGTCCTCGCTGCCATCACACGTTGCAATCGAAGGATCGCTGGTCATTACGACGTTGCGGGCTGATTGCCTTTTCCATTTTGATTTTAATGCCCTTCGCATTGACATATCCGTTGCTCAGCGTAGATTTAATCGGCTTAAAAGTCGACGCTTCCATCTGGGGCGGCGTATGGAAAATGGCGACGGAAGGTTATCCTTACACGGCGTTTATGGTCTTTCTGACGGCGGTATTTGCGCCGATCTCCTTTGCATTGTTAGTCATTTTGCTGCGTATCGTGCAAATTATAAAACGAACGCCGCGCAATTTGCTCATTGCCATTGATTATATAAAACCCTGGGTGATGTTCGACGTTTATCTCGTCGCCCTCGGCGTCAGCGCTTTTAAGGTGCGGGATTACGCTTCGCTCCACTTTGACATTTATCTCATTGCGTTTATCACCGTTGCGATCCTCATCACCCTGCTGTTCATCAAAATTAATCCGCGCGAACTATGGGCGGATTTTTATCCTCAGCATATGCGTTTATCACAAATATCGAACGAAAATCGCCCGCACTTTTGCTCCAGTTGCGACTATACCTTTGAACATCCGTTGCTTGACGAAAAACAATGCCCAATCTGTCCACGTTGTCACTCGGAATTGGATAAATCGGCGGCAATCAGCCTGCAGCAGACCTGGGCGCCGTTGATTGCGGGGATTATTATGCTGTTCCCCGCCAATCTTTACCCGATTTCCTATACCTTTATGAATAATATTCCGTCCGGCGACACCTTAATTTCGGGCGTCATTTCCTTTATCAATATGGGCAGTTATTTTGTCGCGTTTATTGTTTTTACCGCCAGTATTTTCGTGCCTATTAGCAAAGTATTGATTATGCTTTATTTACTCGGCAGTATTCACTTCAATTGGCGTCATTCCATAAAATGGCAAATGCGTTTATTTCATATTATTCATTTTGTCGGGCGCTGGTCTATGCTCGATTTATTCGTACTGGCGCTAATGATGTCCTTAGTGACCCGAGGACAAATTATCAGTTTTTCGGTGGGACCCGCCGCATTTTACTTTGGTGCTTCGGTTTTTTTAACCATGATTGCCACCACTAATTTCGATAGTCGTTTACTCTGGAAAATTTATGAAAAACAAGAATCCCATTAATTCGTCGCAAGAATCGGCCGGATCCGTCGAAGCCGCGAATATTCGTCAATCCCGTCGAATTTCACCGTTTTGGCTGCTTCCGCTGATCGCATTATTTATTGGCGCGACCCTATTCTTTCAAATTATCAGAGAACAGGGCCACACGATTCATATTACTTTTGCCACGGGCGACGGTTTGGTTGCCGATAAAACTCAAATCCGTTATCAGGGTTTACAAATCGGGATTGTCAAAAAAGTCAGCTTTACCGACGATCTCAAAAAAGTCGAAGTGGAAGCGAATATTTATCCCGAAGCAAAAACCGTTTTGCGCGAAACAACCCGTTTCTGGCTGGTTCAACCTAATGCGTCGTTGGCCGGAATTTCCGGTTTGGATACCTTAATTTCCGGTAATTACATTACGCTTCAACCCGGCGAAGGCGACTATGAAGATAACTTTATCGCCGAAACCGAAGGCCCGGTGGCGCAAATCAAAGACGGCGATTTGCTGATTCGTCTTATCAGTGAAGATCTCGGTTCCATATCCACCGGGGCTTCCGTGTATTACAAAAAAATGCCGGTAGGAAAAGTGATGAATTACCGCTTCACCAAAGATCAGAAAAAAGTGGAAATCGACGTGGTCATTGAAAAAAGCTACGCCAATTTAGTGAAAAAAGATTCCCGTTTCTGGAACATCAGCGGAATTAAAGCCGATATCGGCATGAGCGGCATTCATGTGGATATGGACAGCCTGAACGCCATTGTCCAGGGTGCGATGACGTTCGATTCGCCGGAAAACAGTCAGAAAGCGGAACAAAACGAAAATTATACGCTGTATCCGAACATAAAATCCGCACAACGAGGCGTTGAAGTCAATGTCACGCTGCCTAATATGACCGGGTTAAAACCGGGTCAAACGGAAGTGTTCTATCAGCAGATTCCCGTCGGAATTTTATCGGAATTAACCCAAACGGAAGTTGCTCACAAAAATATTTCGGGGAAATTATTACTTAATCCGTCAAGTGAAGATTTGCTGAAAACCAACACGACTTTCGTTTTGCGTCGTTCAAAAGTCAATTTAGGCAATTTATCCGATCTATCGACCGCCTTTCGAGGCGAATACATCGAATTGATACCCGGCGACGGCGAACCGAAAAATCAATTCAACATCATTAAAGAAAACGAGTTATTGCTGCAACAAGCCGATACGCTGACGTTAACATTGACGGCGCCGGAAACTTACGGCATTACCGAAGGCCAAAAGCTTTACTATAACAACATTGATATCGGCGAAATCATCGCACAGGATATTCATACCGACGGCGTAAAATTCAACGTTGCCGTCGCCGGACAATATCGTCACTTGATCCATGCCGACACGCAATTTATTGCCGCATCCAATCTGGATGTTTCTCTCGGCGTAGACGGCGTCAAAGTCGAAGCCGCTTCACCGGATAAATGGCTGCAGGGCGGTATCCGAGTGGTGAATAACAACAATCAGGGCAAACCATTGGCAAGTTATCCGCTGTATCAAAATCAAAGTAATGCGGAAGCCGGTATTACCACTAATGTGTTAACGCCGACCCTGACTTTGACAACCACCAACCTACCAAGCATTAATAAAGGTTCGCTGGTGCTGTATCGCCAGTATGAAGTGGGTAAAATTCTCGATATCCGTCCGACTAAATCGCATTTTGAGGTCGATCTGTATATCTATCCGAAACACCGGAATTTGCTCACCGATAAAAGCCTGTTTTGGGTGGAAAGCGCCGCACAAATCGACATTACCCCAAAAGGCATTAGCATTCAGGCATCGCCTATCGCACGTTCGCTCAAAGGCGCAATCAGCTTTGATAATTCCGGTTCGGGCAATAATCGCACGCTTTATGCCAACGAACTGCGGGCAAAATCCGCCGGGCAAGTCATCACGCTAACGGCAAACGACGCCTCCAATTTGAGCAAAGGGATGGCGTTGCGTTACATGGGCTTGAACGTGGGAGAAATTGAAAGTCTGGCGCTGGACACTAAATCGCAGAAAGTGATCGCAAAAGCATTCATGAACCCGCAATATATGGGAATTGTCGCCAAATCAGGATCGAGCTTCCGCGTTATCTCGCCCCGAATTTCCGCGGGCGGAATCGAAAATTTAGATTCCCTGCTGGCGCCTTATATCGATATTGACGCGGGAACGGGCAAATACCAAACGCAATTCCAGCTTATCGATCAAAACAGCCCGCAAAACGCCAAGTTGAATTCGGGCTTCCCAATTATTTTGGAAGCCAATGACGCATCCAATCTCAGCATCGGCGCGCCGGTTATGTATCGCGGCGTGGATGTGGGCAAAATTGAGGATATGGAGCTAAATGGCCTCGGCGATCGCGTGTTAATCCATGTATTAATTGACAACAAGCACGCGCATTTGGTCCGCCAGAATACGCAATTCTGGGTTTCTTCCGGTTATACGGCAGGTTTGGGCTGGAACGGCATCGAAGTGAATACCGGTTCCGTGCAGCAGTTAATGAAAGGCGGCATCGCGTTTTCGACGCCGTCCGGCACCATCGTGCAACCGCAAGCGAAAGCCAACCAACGTTTTCTGTTGCAGATTCGCCGTCCGGACGAATCCAAACAATGGAATTCCGGCGTCATCGCACAATAAAAAAACATGCAAAAAATCGCCCGCACTTTTACTGATTCCCGGCTGGCTTCCGTTAAAGTGCGGGCGAAAAAACGCATGTTTTTTCAGATAAAATCTCGCCCTCGGCTAGAAATCGTCAAAAATCGAAAGCGCCTCGGATAATTTCTTCACGGTAAACACCTGCATATCCGGCAATTTGTTTTTCGGCCGGTTGCCGAACGGTACGATTGCCCGTTTAAAGCCATGTTTCGCCGCTTCGGAAATACGTTCCTGTCCGCTTGGCACGGGGCGGATTTCGCCGCCTAACCCCACTTCACCGAAAACCACTAAATCCTGCGGCAACGGGCGATTCCGAAAACTGGAAATCAACGCAAGCAGCAGCGCCAAATCCGCGCTGGTTTCCGTCACTTTTACGCCGCCCACCACATTCACAAACACATCCTGATCGGACATTTGCAAACCGCCGTGGCGGTGCAATACGGCAAGCAACAGCGCCAAACGGTTTTGTTCCAGCCCTACGGCGACGCGACGCGGATTCGCCAGCATGGAATGATCCACTAACGCCTGAATTTCCACCAGTAACGGGCGCGTGCCTTCCCATAATACCATCACGGAACTGCCCGATGTCTGTTCTTCGCCGCGACTGAGAAAAATCGCCGACGGATTTTTCACTTCGCGCAGGCCTTGTTCCGTCATCGCAAAAACGCCCAGCTCATTCACCGCGCCAAAACGGTTTTTATGACTGCGCAAGGTGCGGAACCTGCTGTCCGATTCGCCTTCCAGTAACAATGAACAATCGATGGCGTGTTCCAGCACTTTCGGGCCCGCCAGCGTTCCGTCTTTCGTCACATGTCCCACCATAATAATCGCCACCTGGCGGGTTTTGGCGTAACGGGTTAAAAACGACGCACATTCTCGCACCTGCGCCACCGAACCGGGCGAGGACTGAATATCCGCCAAATGCATTACCTGAATGGAATCGATCACAATAATTTGAGGTTTAAGCTGATCCGCCAATTGACAAATCTGTTCGACACTGGTTTCGGAAAGCATATGCAAAGCATCCGCCGGCAATCCCAAACGATTGGCGCGCATCGCCACCTGCTGCAGACTTTCTTCGCCGGTGACATAAAGTGCGGTCATTTTTTCCGCTAATCCGCACATCACCTGTAACAATAAGGTAGATTTCCCCGCACCGGGATGGCCGCCGATTAAAATTGCCGAACCAGGCACAACGCCACCGCCCAACACGCGATCTAATTCTTTAAAACCGCTGCTAAAGCGCGGCGTTTCCTGTAAACTGATTTCCGCTAAAGTTTGAATTTTTGCCTGAGTTTCGCCCGCATAACCGCTGAATCGATCATTTTTCGCCGAGGATTTTGCCGAAACCAACCGCACTTCGCTAATCGTATTCCAAGCCTTACAGGCGCTGCACTGCCCTTGCCAACGGGAAAATTCCGCCCCGCAATCGTTACATACGTAAGCCGTTTTTGGCGCTTTTGCCATATCAATCCACCGTTAATCGAATTAAGTTGATCATGCGTTTTACATATTGCCCTTGGTGCAACAGCTCGTCCAGTTTGTTCATTGCCAGGGCGTTATCCCGCGTCTCGCTGTGCAAGCGGATAATATCGCGGATGCTTCGGAACAAGATTTCATTGCTTTCAATCAATTCCGTTACAATTTGTTCGTCGGCGCGCGTTACTTCCGCCGCCGCACTTAGCAATTTCTTGTTTTCCGTATAAAAATTCATCAGATTAAAAAAGGAGCCGATGCGCTCGACGCTGCGCATAAAATCCTGTGCAAAATAAGACGGTGAGAAAAAAACCGTTTCTTCCGCCAGTTGCTGCTCATAAGCCAAAAGTGCGGTCAAAATTTCCTTAGAATTTTGCGCGGTTTGTTCGAATTGCAAAAACTCACGCCATTTCTCTAGGCAATCCATGGGCGTTAGCAACCTATCCGCCGTCAACAGATAACCGCGTTTCGCTTTGCTGGCGGAACTTAGCCGGACGCCGTCAATCAGCGTTAAATTCGCCACAAACGTCAGCAAATCCGACAACGTTCCCCGCTTTAATTCGAATTCGACTTCACAAATCGGTTGCGTTTTATCCTTCGCTTTAATTTCGCCGCGATCCAACGCCACTTCGATTTCCGTATCATGCCCGCATTCAATCAGCCACAATTGGCGGGTAAAATCCGTGGCAAAAACCGGTTTCAGCGATAAATTTTCAGGAAAATCAAGAAGATGCTCCCGTAATAAAGTGAGATCGGGTTCGGCGGAAGGCAATGCGACATTATATTCGGGACGCACATGCAACCCGCCGGTAACTTGACCGTCGGTTTTTAAAGTCATAGTAAAACGTTCGTTTTCCGAGCGCACTCTCAGCCCCATTTTGCGCCGGGCAAAATCACGATCCGGCGTGTCGTAATAACAATTTCCGAGTTCTACGATTTGGGTCGATAAAATATGAAAATCCGTCATATTCTGCGCGAAATTATCCGCAAAATTCGGGCTGACCGCCAGTTTCAACTCCACTTCATTTGGCATAATAAATTCCTTAATTATCAAAAATTTGACCGCACTTTACAGCAAATTATACGAATTATTCTCGCTATTATACATTTAAACCGTGAATTTTTACTTTATATCGGGTAATATGCACCCAAAATTTGATTAACCAGGTTGAATTCAGGAGTACCTATGGCAATGAACAACATTTTAGGGTTGTTTGCTCATTCACCGTTAAAACCGTTACAAAGTCATTCGAACAAAGTCACGGAATGTTGCAGTATGCTTGTCGAGTTTGTAGAAGCGACATTCAAAGGCGATTGGGATATGGCGGAAACGCTTCGTGCAAAAATTTCGGAAGCGGAACGCCAAGCGGATTTGCTGAAACGGGAAATTCGTTTGAAATTACCTCGCGGCTTATTTTTGCCGATTGATCGTACCGATTTGTTAGAGTTAGTCACCCAACAGGATAAACTCGCCAACCTAGCAAAAGATATCGCCGGACGGATGGTCGGTCGCCAATTCTCGATCCCGGCGCCTTTGCAGGATGATTTTATGACCTTTATCTGTCGCGCATTAGACGCCACGGTACAGGCCAACCGAGTGATTGACGAAATGGATGAACTGCTGGAAACCGGCTTCCGCGGACGTGAATTGAACTTTGTTAATAAGATGATCAATGAACTGGATTCCATCGAAGACGATACGGATCAAATGCAGATTAAACTGCGTAAAATGCTACGTGATATTGAACAGAACTATAATCCTATTGATGTCATGTTTTTATACAAAATTTTTGAATGGGTGGGCGTGCTGGCAGATCAGGCTCAGCGTGTAGGCTCGCGTATCGAATTAATGTTAGCGCGTTCATAATGTTATAGGAAATTCATTATTATGGAAATACTACAAGAATACGGTTCCTTATTAATTCTGTTAACGGCTTTATTTGCTTTTTTTATGGCGTTCGGCGTGGGAGCGAATGACGTTTCCAATGCGATGGGAACCTCCGTCGGCTCCGGCACGATTACCGCCAAACAAGCGATTGCTATCGCATTAATCTTTGAATGTGCCGGTGCTTATTTAGCGGGCGGCGAAGTAACCGAAACCATTAAAAGCGGCATTATCAATCCGATGGATTTTGTTGAAAATCCCGAAGTATTAGTTCTTGGCATGATGTCCGCATTATTCGCCTCCGGCAGTTGGTTATTAATCGCTTCGCGCTGGGGCTGGCCGGTTTCAACCACTCATTCCATCATTGGCGCAATCATTGGTTTCGCCTGTATCACCGAAGGTGCAAACGCCGTAAGATGGGGCGCCATTACCGGTATCGTCGGCAGTTGGTTTATCACGCCGCTTATTGCGGGCGTACTGGCGTACGGCATTTTCTTTATCATTCAAAAATTAATTTTCGATACGGATCGCCCTCTGCGTAACGCACAAAAATTCGGTCCGTATTTTATGGCATTAACGGTATTTATTTTAGTCATCGTCACCGTTGCCAAAGGTTTGAAACATATCGGCCTGACTCTGGATACCGGTGATACCGTCTTAATTTCATTAACGTTAAGCCTAATGTCCCTGGTTATCAGCCTTTTCTATTTCCGTACTAAAAAATTCATAAGAAAAGCGCACAACAGCATCTTTGACGGAGTGGAATTAGTCTTCAGTATTCTGATGTTAATGACAGCCTGTGCAATGGCGTTCGCACACGGTTCGAACGATGTGGCCAACGCAATCGGCCCGCTGGCTGCCGTCGTAACTATCGTTGAAAGCGGCGGTAATATCACGGCATCCGCCCCGATAGCATGGTGGATTTTACCGCTTGGTGCGCTTGGCATTGCCTGCGGTTTAATCATTATGGGCTATAAAGTGATGGCAACCATCGGAACGGGAATTACGGATTTAACGCCGAGTCGCGGATTTGCCGCACAATTTGCAACCGCCGCGACTGTTGTGGTAGCCTCTGGTACAGGCTTACCGATTTCGACGACCCAAACTTTAGTCGGTGCCGTATTAGGGATTGGTCTGGCGCGTGGTATTGCCGCGTTAAATATGAATGTTATTCGTAACATTATTATTTCTTGGGTAGTAACATTGCCGGCGGGAGCGTTATTCGCGATTATTATTTACTATATTCTTAATATAATTTTTCGTTAATTTTTTTAAAGTGCGGTCAAATTTTACCGCATTTTTATTTTTTCAAGTTAAAGGGATAACATTATGCTAAAAATTATTAAGGTAACATTCTCTTCTCTGGTTATTTTCGGCAGTATTTCATTGGCGCATGCAGAAACGCAATATGTGACGGAAAATCTGAACACCTACCTGCGTAAGGGGGCAGGCGATAATTTTAAAATTGCAGGTGCTATCCAGGCCGGTGAACAAGTCACCGTGCTTAATCGTCAAGAAAGATACAGCTTAATCCGGGACAGCCGGAATCGTGAAGCCTGGATTTTAAACAGCGAATTGACTTCAACGCCAAGCAGTAAGAATGAAAACCCGAAACTCAAGGCGCAAGTACAAGAATTGACCATGAAACTCAACCGAATCGATTCGGATTGGCAACAGCGTACGGAAGAAATGAAACGACGCAGCGACGATAGCAATCAAAAAAGCAGTCAATTGCTGGAGGAAAATTCACAACTTAAACGCGAGTTGGAAATTACCAAAAACAAGAACCGTGATTTAGAAGCCTTGCTTGATGCGGGAAAAAGAGAAATCGCGATTCAATGGTTTATTTACGGCGGCTCGGTTTTAGGCGTCGGTTTATTGCTCGGATTAATCATCCCGGTCATTATGCCAAAACGCCGTCGTAATGACGGATGGTCTTAAAATAAAACGGAAGTGGGCTTTGCCCACTCTTTTTTATTGGAGAGATGATATGGAAACCTATTTAGTCGGCGGCGCAGTACGAGATCAATTACTTCATCTACCGGTCAAAGATCGCGACTGGCTCGTGGTGGGCGCAACGCCGGCTGAACTGCTTTCACGCGGCTATTTACAGGTTGGGAAAGATTTCCCCGTTTTTATTCATCCGGAAACGCAAGAAGAATATGCGTTAGCCCGTACTGAAAGAAAATCCGGTTCGGGTTATACCGGATTTATCTGCGATTTTTCGCCGGAAATCACCTTAGAAGAGGACTTAATTCGGCGCGATTTGACAATCAATGCCATCGCACAGGACAAAGACGGACAATTACATGATCCTTATCATGGCATTGAGGACTTACATAATCGCATCTTGCGCCACATATCTCCCGCTTTTGAGGAAGATCCGCTGCGGGTTTTACGGGTTGCGCGATTCGCCGCCGGATTTCATCATCTGGGATTTCATATTGCTCCGGAAACCCTTGATTTAATGAGAAAATTGTCTAATCAGGGCGAATTACGGTATTTAACGGCCGAACGTATTTGGCTGGAAACCGAAAAAGCGTTAATGACGCAAAATCCTGAAATCTATTTTCAAACATTGCTTCAAGTCAATGCTCTACCGATACTTATACCCGAACTTGCGGCCTTATCAAACAAAGACTTTGAATATGCCATGTGCGCATTACAACAATCTGTGACGTCCACGGCGCATATCGATTGCAATAAAAGTGCGGTACGTTTTGCGACGATTTTTACGGGGCTTAATCCAGGCGATCCTTCTCATAAAACCCAATCAACACCCGTTCAAACATTATCCGAAAGATTAAAAGTACCAAACTATCACAAAGAACTCGCATTACTGGCCAACCAATATCATCTACGTATTGATCGCGTTTTTGAGCTTACATCTCAAGCCATCATTACGCTATTTAATCAATGGGATGTGTGGCGAAAACCGCAACGTTTCTTAGAATTACTCATCGTTTGCGCTGCAAATTACACCGCACGATCCAATACGCCGTCAACCTATCCGCCAAAAGATTATCTTTGGCTGTTATATGAAAAAACCAACGTTGTTGATGTCAAAAATATTGTTAACGCAGGCTTTAAAAAAGAAGAAATTCGCAACGAATTAACCCGGCAAAGAACGTTAATTATCGAAAACACAAAAACCCCGGCTCATTTCTGAACCGGGGTTCCCTTCGCTAAAATAATACCTGGCGGTGTCCTACTCTCACATGGGAAATTCCCACACTACCATCGGCGTTACGGCGTTTCACTTCTGAGTTCGGCATGGGGTCAGGTGGGACCTCCGCACTCTCGCCGCCAGGATAATTCTGTCTCCCCACACTCCAAAGTGCGGGCGATTTTTTCAATGTTTTTTGCTTTCGCGTTTTCGCTTTACGCTTTTGAGCTTTTAACGTCTTAGCTTTTTAACTTTTCCGCTTTGCGCTTTCGC